>CBIMUR010000036.1:0-5925 GCA_966247155.1 uncultured bacterium | reverse complement strand
CGACGAGAAACTACAGCCCATCCTGAACCCGATCGTCGAGCGGCTCAATAAGACTGAGTCGATGCTCACGCAGTGGCAGCAGGAGCAGCAGCAAAAGCAGCAAGAAGCACAACTACAGCGCCAAGAGGCGGAGTTAGACGCAGAGATCAATGAAATCCGGGAGAAATTCCCGAAAATTGATCTGACCTCTGCGGACCCAGCTACCGGCGAGTCCCTTGAACTACAGATCTATAAGCACGCGTCCAAAATTGGGACGCACAGCTTTAAGGTCGCCTTCAAGGATTACTGCCACGACAAGCTGATCGACCTCGCCAAAGCGGACGCTTTAGAGAACGCGGCCAAGGATAAGCAGAAGCAGGCCAAGAACGGCGTGCTCGGTCAAACGACCGCGCCCGTGAAGGGTCTTAAGCCGACTGTGAACACAAAGGCGGCGTGGAACGACCCACAATTTGACGCCCAACAAATCCTAAAGGAGATGGGCATCTAAACCAAACAAGGAGGCCAGGGAATGGCACTGACATACGATCAGATCTCGGCGATCACCGAGAAGAAATTTATTCCGAAGCTCTACGACGCGGTTTTTGACTCCGACCCTCTGCTAGCTCGTCTAAAAAAGAAAAGCTACATGAAGGTCGACGGCGGCACGAAGCTGATTATCCCGCTTAACTACGCGCAAACCAGCGCTTCCGGTTGGTACTCGGGTGCAGACACGCTGCAAACCGCAGATAACGACCAGATCACTGGCGCCGAGTACGAGTGGAAGCAGCTCTACGCTAATATCTCGATCACTCGTCGCGACGAGCTGATCAACTCGGGCGATCAGCAGATCCTGAATTTCGTTAAGTCGAAGACTCAGATTGCTGAAAAGACCATGATGGATAAGCTCGGCGACGGCATCTACTCGGCCGGTACCGACTCTAACTCCATCGTCGGTCTCCGCGTCCTTGTTGACAATGCCAATACCGTGGGCGGCATCGCGCAAGCGAGCTACTCGTGGTGGCAGAGCCAAGAGAACACGTCGACGACGACCCTGACCATGGCTGCACTCCAGACCATGTTTCAGGCGCTATCGATCAATAGCGACTCGCCGACCGTCGTCATGGCGACCCGCGATAACTATAGCCGTTACTACGCGCTTCTCCAGCCGCAGCAACGCTTTATGGACGCGGAAACAGCCAAAGGCGGCTTTACGAGCTTGATGTTTAACGGCGTGCCGTTCATCGCAGGCTCCAAAGTGCCGTCGAGCCATATCTTTATGCTGAACGAGAACTACCTGCACCTCTGCGTCCATAAGGACGAGGATATGCGGTTCGAGCCGTTCCAGAAGCCGGTTAACCAAAACGTGAAAGTCGCCAAAGTCTATTGGTTCGGCGCTTTCGCAACCAGCAACGCCCGTATGCAGGGCAAATTCACCGCAGTCGCGGCATAAAGGAGGCTTCAAATGGCTTATGAAGGCGTAGCCCCGATTCTTTTCGGTGGCGGTGTTTCGATGGTTACGACGTCACTCGGTGCTAACGACCCGCGTCCGGGCTACCGGACGGTGTACGAAGGCCGCGAGTACGTCCTCGTTTACAACGAAGGTGGCGCAAGCGCTATGGTTGGCGCGGGCGTCGTATTTAACTCCAGCGCGACTGGCTACTCGGTCACCGTCTCCGCTGTAACGTCCGCAGACCTCGTCGTCGGCGTGGTGCGTAACGCTACGCTCACGACCGGCGCCTACGGCTGGGTCGTTACAAAGGGCGTGACCCCGGTCCAGACGATCGCCACCTCGGGCACGGTCTCCGACCGCGGCTTACTCGAGATTGGCGCTAACGGCCTTTGGGCCCCGGTGTCTAACACCACGGGCAACAAGTCGCCGTGCTGCGCGGTCGCACTCGCTGCGATCAACTCAGCATCGTCCGGTAATGCCTTCGTGTCGTGCTACGGCTAAGGAGCTAGAGGTTTGGGGAAAAAGAAGGTCGAAATCATTTGTGACTATCAGCCGTACATTGACCGGCCGCCCTACTCGGCGCAGCAGCTTAGGGGGCAGTCGGAGTCTAACGACGCCGTTACTGTGAACCAGTGGCGAGCGACGTGGATAAAGAACGCGCAGGAGAACTACAAACGGTTTGGATCTTTTAAGGAAAGGGGCCTAGGCAAGCTCTGGGGGCGGCACCGCAACTCGCCAGCGTTTGTTTTAGGCTCCGGCCCCTCCCTCCGCTCTAACGTCGAGCAGCTTAAGGGTAACCAAGGGATTCCGGTTTTCTCGTGTCTCCATAACTTTCACCTCCTAGAGGACCTAGGCGTTCACGTCGACTACTACGTTACGCTCGACGCGGGCCCCGTGACGATCGAAGAGGTGTCGGAAGGCGGCACGAAAAAACCGGAGGACTATTGGGCGATGACTAAGGGTAAGACCCTTATCGCCTATATCAGTACCGACCCGGGGTTACTCGCTAAGTGGCAGGGCGAGATCTATTTCTATACTTGTCCTATCCCGGATACGGCAGCTATCGACGAGATCGAAAAGACGACCGAGAAATTCCGCACCTACGTGTCGACGGGCGGAAACGTGCTAGGGGCTTGCACCTACATTGCTAAAGGTATTTGTGGTGGCGACCCGGTAGTTTTTCTCGGTGCAGATTTCTCGTTCTCGTATCAAGAGAAGTTTCACGGCTGGGATAGCAAGTACGACAAAGATATCGGCGTCTGCGCGCGGGCAACGGACGTGTACGGGAATTCGGTCAAAACCTGGCAGTCGTACGCCAACTTTAAAGCTTGGTTCGACTGGCTCGCGATGACCGTACCCGGCACCTATATCAATTGCACCGAGGGCGGCATATTCGGAGCGTACCCGGGCGGTAATATCCGCGCCGTACAGCAAATGGATCTTGCCGATTTCCTCGCCGTTAAAAACATGTGCGACCAGACTAAAGACCAGTGCGAGAACCCAGAGACAGACCTCAAACTAATACTCTTTTAAAGGAGCAAGGCCATGGCCTGGACCGTAACGAGATATCCGACCGTTTTTGGCAACAAGGCCGTGGTTGGCCTAAAACTTACAGCCGACGCCGCGACGCAAACCGTCGAGACGGGCCTTAAGAATATCGAGTGGTATACGCAGGGCGGCTTCGCCTCGATGGCGAGCCAAACCGGCCGCTATATCTATATCAACTCGAATGCCTCGGGTGTCCAAAGCTTCGGCGTCCTCGGGTGTTCTGGGTTCGCCACGGGTGACGACATTTACGTGACCGTGTTCGGTACACGCTAAAAGGGGGCTCCCATGAGTGCTGGACCAATCAAGGTCTTTACGGGCACGGTGGCATCCGGCGCATCGACCGTTACGTTTAATTTGGGCGAAAATCCGAGGTCCTTCTCGCAGGTCTACGTCGAGCTCTCGAGCATGTCGACCGCCGCAGAGTTTGCGGTCTGGGGCGCGCCTACGTCGACCGATACCTATAGGCCGGTTTTCGAGCGCGTGAATACGGCGCCTGTCCAGTACCAGACGCTAGTCGTTAACTCGGGCGTTGGCGCTAACGGCGGGTGCGCTCCTTTGGCCATCGCTTATCCGAATATTCAGTTAAGGGCCTCTGCCGTGGTCTCGGGCGGCGTGACGGTCAAGCTAATTTGCTGGGACTAAGGAGCTTAGATGGCACAGGTCAAAGTCTGGAATGATAACAAGTTTCCGCATACGGAAAGCTTTAAGGGCGAAACCATTACGATCCCGCCGGGCGGGTTTATCGAGATGGATTACCTCGAGGCTTGCGACTTTGCGGGACAGTTTACGCCGATGAAGAAACAGGCCGACGGCTCTGCAGACCCGCGGACGTTTAAAATGATCCGCGTAGAGGCGCCCGCCGAGCAGCTACTTCACGACGTAAACGTCGTTCACGCGACGGGCCAACGGGCGGCGTCGGCCGAGGATATCGCCAAGCTAACGCAAGCTTTCGCGGCGATGAACCCCGACCGCCTCGTCTCCGACAAGGCACTCGATACGGTCGAGATTAAGAAAACGGACCTCGACAATATGCTGGCGCGGATCGCAGCGCTGGAGTCGAGCGCGGAAAAACGCGGCCCCGGGAGGCCCAAAAAAGAGGCTTAAAACGTGAGCAAAGAGCCCGTAAAGCTGACAGGTAAATATTACGTAACGCTTTTCGGGCCGGATGGCTCCGTAAAAGAAACCGCCGAGACGACTAACGTCGTTACCTCGGTCGGAAAAGAGTTTCTAGCGTCCCTCCTGGCCAGCGCCGTGGCGGGCGTTACCTCTACCGCGAAGTATGCGGCGATCGGCACCGACGCAACGGCCGAGACCGCCGCTAATACGGCACTCGGTACCGAGGTGGCGCGCCACACGGGGACGGTCCCCTACGTATCTAACGCCATTTACCAGGTGACGGCGACGTTCGCGACGGGCGTCGGTACGGGCGATATCGTCGAGTACGGGATTTTAAGCTCAAGTACCGGCGGGACGCTCCTATCGCGTAGCACTAAGAGTGCGATCGCTAAGGGCGCGTCCGACACGCTCCGCGTGGTCTTTCAAATGACGCTCTCGTGAGGCGGTATGGCCAGCCACGCTATTACAATCTCGGAGAGTCTTAGGCTTTTCGGCGTCGCCCCCGCCGACAAGTGGAATGAATACAACTGGAATGCGTTTCTATGGGGCCAGGGGACGAACAAAGTCCCGGTCGACGTCGTAACGCTGCGCTCGGAGACGCTTACGGCGACCGACGCCCTGTCGATACAGGCGGAGGCGACCTTTGTAGAGCTTCTGACCGTCTCGGCGGGACCGACGAGCGAGGTTTTGACCGACGGCAGCGGCTACTACTACGTGTTTACGGATGGCGCTACAGACGGCGAGGACAGAGACCCAGTCTCCTGGTCGTCTAGCACCGCCGGATCTGCCTCATGGACGAGTCAGGCCGTTACAACTACTTCATGGAGCGAAGCATGACGCCGACCGAACTGGCTACCTATGCCCGCCAGCAATATAACAGCACGTCAGACGACTTTTTCTCTGACCCTGAGCTTTATAAGCATATTTGGGCCGCGCAGAACGACCTGGCGCGCGAGGCGCTCCTTATCGAGCGCATTTATACGTCGAGCACGGTTATCGCGCAGCGCGCCTACGACTTTCCGACGAACGCGATCGGTATTAAGCGGGTCGAGTATAACGGCATCAAGCTGGCGCCCATTAACTTTAAAGAAGACGACGCCCTTACGCTCGGTAACTCGTCGACGACCGCCAGCGGGACGCCCCAGTATTACGCGATTTGGAACCGCGCCATTTATCTGCGCCCGGTGCCCGACGCCGTTAATACGCTTACGATCTACAGCTACAACGCGCCCCAGGAGGTAACGAACCTTTCGACTCTCGAGGTACCCGAGCAGTTTCACTTAGATCTCGTCGAGTACGTCCTATGGCGAAAGTCGATCAAGGATAAGAATTTTGAGGCCGCGGGCGTTTATAAGCAGCTTTGGGAAGAAAAAGTGAAAAAGGCACGCGAGTGGCAGCGCCGCTCTAAGCGTACCGACGGGTTTACGGCCGTACAGGATCTGGACCAGCTTCAATCGACCATTATCGGGGCGGTTTGATGCAGATATTCGACGTAGTTTATCCGCCTAACGGTCGCTCGACCTTCGACGGCGGGAAAAACAACAAGTTTGAGCGCGCTCTTATCCAAGATAACGAGTCGCCCGACTGCTATAACGTCGTTTTCTCTAACGGCGCCGTCGAAACCCGCGGCGGCGTAACGAAGCTAAATACTACAGCTATCGGGTCGTTTACGGTCGACGGCCTTTATACCCGGCGCGACAATACCGGGGCCGAGACTATGGTCGTCTTCGCGGGCGGTACGGCCCGCTACTGGTCGGGGACGACCTTTACGACGATCTCGAGCGCCCAGTCGGTCTTTACGGCGGGCGTCCGGGTCGGCGACGCACACATGG
>CBIMUR010000035.1:0-5960 GCA_966247155.1 uncultured bacterium | reverse complement strand
TCGGATGCTTGAAATACACGTTGTATGAGTTTAGTACATAACCAATAAATAAGCCCTCGGATCCTAATACAAACCGGCTTTCTATGTCTCCGGCCAGTGCCTTGCCGGTATTTTTCCAGTTCGTCTTCCATTGCTCGAAAATTTTGCCAAGATTTTCGATTCCTTGCAAGCTAAACGCATCTGGCATAATAGGCACAGCGAAATAATCCACCCCAAGCAGAATGACCCGGTTTAACAGCCCTAGGGTCGGCGACGTATCGATGACGAATATGTCCACTTCGTCAGCCATGCCTTTTTCTCTTAAAAACCTGTCGATTGCGCTGGTCTGGAAGTAGCCGATCTGCTGACCGGCTGCCGCAGCGTTGTAACCGTTGGAAAGGACGTTCTCGTATTCAGACAACCGTAAGTCCCCGCGCAGCAGGTAAAGATTAGACGGTACCGCCTTTGCCTGTTCAAACTGCAAATCGGTATCAATATCCGCGCCACCTTGCACTACGCCTTTTAGAACATCGTAAATCGTCTTGCTCGTAACCGAAAAAATGGTGTTTTCGTAGTATTCATCGCCCAGCGCCAGCCGCGTGAGGTTACATTGCGGGTCGAGGTCGACAAGCACAGTCTTGTAGCCCTTTTTCGCAAACTCCACCGCAGTGTTAAAAGCCAACGTCGTCTTGCCAACTCCGCCTTTGTTATTGAAAAATGCCAACTTTTTCGACCGCGCGTACTTCATTACTCCTATATTAGCATAATTGGAAGGTGTCCGAAGTTATGTGAGACTTGTCGAAATTATATATTACCTCGTCAACACCCTTAAGGATATGTCTTGTTCTATATTTATGCTATAAAATATATATTATGACACGATCCCCCGAAAACATCCCTGCCCCATTAACTCCCGAACAATCAGCCGACGTTATTCGTTACTACCACGACAATGCAAACCGCGAAGCGCGCGAGAACGGTTGGCGAGAGAGGATGTCGCTAGGGCAGGCTGCAGCCCGTGCTGCTCTAGCTCGGCACAGTCTATTGCCCGATGGCCAGCCCACGCTGACAGAGCAAGAGAAAGGTGCAGGTCTGAAGTATATTCTAGACGGACAGCAGCTTATGGAACGGCCTAAAAAGCCGGAAGAATTTTATATTATAAAGTAGACCAGCTCGTTGATACAGGCCTCTACAATTACTACCAAGCATGGCAAATAGCCGAGGTGGAAAGAAAGGCTTGGCCGCACTACTAAACGCACGCCTGTCTTTGGTCTCTTGTAGCGAGCGCGAGCCCCGAGTAAACTCATACTCCACCGAACTAATCGTAGCAAATGCCGTACCGCTAGCCGTTAAGCGTGCGATCAAACTCAATAATTCCGTTTGCTCGTAGGCATAAATGAACGCTGTTATTTTCAGTATAGCGCACTCTCAGGCAAAACAAAAAAGGCGGCCCTTTCGGACCGCCGTAGATTATTCAAATTTTATTGCAAAAGGCCTACACCCACGGTGAGCGCAAGCGTTAATCCCAATGTGATACCTACCATTTCTATTCCTCCTTTTCGTTGGTTTAGTTGGTTACCCGTGGTGCGCACCACATACTTAATTATACCAATTTTGGCTGTCCCGCTTGCCAATATGCTTACGTTTATTACGCCTGCCAGGGGTATATTGCATTGTAGATACGACAATGCGGCGGTCGTTTTGTGCGGGTCTCTGCGTTATGGAAACAGCATACCTCACTTCACCAATCCGGTTGTGCATGATAGGGTGAGTAGCAAGATAGCGGCACTTATCCCAAGTGCACCTTGGTAGAGAAAGTACCGCTATCTTATGGCCGATAGGCCCTTCATACGCCACCTCCCGGCCGCTGCGAATTAGCGCGTGGCCGGGAGGTGGACCACCCTTTGTGATATCCCTCACGGCACACCTCTCCCTACCAGCGCTATAGTGAAGCTGTAAGATAAAGGAGGTAAAGTGAGGTCGGTACGTAAAAAAGGAGGTAATGATGAAAGATATAGACCAATCTAGGCTCGCAAGCACGCTGGCGCTGATAGTGGGACTATGGGTTCTTATTTCGCCAGCATGGATACCAATGTCAGCGGGTGCCCAGGTAAGCACGCTGGTCGTGGGGATCGTTATGGTCACCGCGAATATCGTGCAGTACGTCGCAAGGAACTCTGTTCCAAGTTGGGTCAATGGCATTGCGGCCGCGTGGCTCTTTATTTCCATCTTTGTGTTTAGCATGAGCGCCGGCGCAGTGTGGAGTGCGGTACTGGCGGCCATTGCCAGCGTTATTTTGGCGCTTTGGGATGGTGCAGAAATAGAGCACTTTGCTCACCGCCGAATGCCAGCCATGTAGCAGCCGCGAGCATAAAAAATACACCGTCTCCATGGCGGTGTATTTTTATTATCAAGAGCGGCTATTTGCTGGCGCGCTTCTCGATGATTTCCTGCGCGACGTTCGGCGGTACTTCCTCGTACTGCGCAAGCTCCATGGTGCTGGCCGCGCGCCCCTGGCTCATGCTGCGGATGTCGCCGGTGTAGCCAAACATGCTGGCCAGCGGCACGATAGCGCGCACCAGCTTGGCGCCGCCCATGAGGTCTTCCATCGACTCGATACGGCCGCGGCGGGAGTTGAGGTCGCCGATGATGTCGCCCATGAATTCCTCTGGGGTGGTTACTTCCACCTTCATGACAGGCTCAAGAAGGATCGGTTTCGCCTGCTTGATACCTTCGCGGGTAGCAAGGCTACCGGCCAGTTTAAAGGCTAGCTCGCTGGAGTCAACGTCGTGGTAGCTACCGTCGTACAGCGTAGCTTTCACGTCGACCACTGGGTAGCCGGCAATCACACCGCCGTCGAGGGTTTCTTTGACGCCCTGTTCGACAGGCTTGCGGTATTCTTGCGGAACCACGCCGCCCTTGATTTCGTCGAAGAATTCAAAGCCCTTGCCCGGCTCGTTTGGCTCAAAGCGGATCCAAACGTCACCGTACTGGCCACGGCCACCGGACTGCTTGGCGTGCTTGCCCTGTACCTGGCTGGTGCCGCGGATAGATTCGCGGAAGGCAACCTGCGGCTCACCGATGTTCGCCTCGACGTTAAACTCGCGCTTCATGCGGTCGATCAGGATGTCGAGGTGCAGCTCGCCCATGCCACTCATGATGGTCTGGCCGGTCTCTTCGTCGGTGTGAACCCGGAAAGTCGGGTCTTCTTCGGCCAGGCGCTGCAGGGCGATACCCATTTTTTCTTGGTCGGCTTTGGTTTTCGGCTCAACGGCAATAGATACCGGCGGGTCCTGGAACTCAATGCCTTCCAGCGCGATCGGGTGCGCAGGCTCGGTTAGCGTGTGACCGGTAAACGTACCCTTCAGGCCCACGACTGCCGCGATGTCGCCGGCGCTCACAGCGTCGATCTCTTCGCGTTTGTCGGCGTGCATACGGACGATACGGCCAACGCGCTCTTTTTCACCGGTGGTCGTGTTTAAAACGTAGCTCCCGGCGGTCAGCTTGCCCGAGTAAACGCGCACGAAGATAAGCTTACCAACGAACGGGTCCGTCGCGAGCTTGAACGCGAGTGCCGCCATAGGCTCGGACTCGTCCGGCTTGCGCGAAACTTCATCGCCGGTTTTCGGGTTGGTGCCCCAAATAGCGTCGACGTCGAGCGGGCTTGGCAGGAAGTCGGTCATGAGGTCGAGCAGCTTCTCGACGATCACGCCGCGGCCGTCACCGCCGGTTACCAAGAAAAAGTCACCTCCAAGGACGCGCTTTCTCAGCGCCGCTTTCAACTCTTCTTTCGTCACCGTTTCTTCGCCTTCGTCGAGGAAACGCATCATCAGTTCGTCGTCGGCTTCTACGGCCGCTTCGACCAGCAGGCTGCGGGCGTTCTTGGCTTTTTCAACCATGTCGGCCGGGATTTCGCCTTCTACCAACGCCTTGTCGGTGTAGTCGCTGTAGGTGTAGGCCTTCATTTCGATCAGGTCGACGACGCCGTTGATGTCCTTTTCAAAGCCGATTGGCAGGTGGACAGGCAGCGCGTTCTTGGAAAGGCGCGAGTGGATGCTTTCAAGAGATTTGTAAAAGTCACCGCCGGTCTGGTTGATCTTGTTGACAAAGCAGATACGCGGCACGCCGTACTTGTTGGCCTGGCGCCATACGGTTTCAGATTGCGCCTCGACGCCCATCTTGCCGTCGAACACAGTTACCGCGCCGTCAAGCACGCGCAGCGAGCGCTCTACCTCGGCCGTAAAGTCGATGTGGCCGGGGGTGTCGATGATGTTGATCTTGTGACCCTTCCAGAAACAGGTCACGGCAGCAGAAGTGATGGTGATGCCGCGCTCTTTTTCCTGCGCCATCCAGTCGGTCGTCGCGCCGCCGTCGTCACCACGGACCTCGCCGATTTTGTGGTTGATACCGGTGCGGTACAAAATACCTTCGGTGGTAGTGGTTTTACCAGCGTCGATATGCGCGATAATACCGATGTTACGAAAGTCCTTCAACGGGACGTTTTTCTGGGCCATAGGGGCGTTTCTCTTCCTTTTCTTATATAATTTTTGCCATCAAAAATAGCGCTTACCGCTAATTATAGCAGATTTCCAACGGAGACGCCATACTCGAGGGTCGAAACCGCCGGAATGTAAGAAATCGTACAAAATAAGCGTATACTAAGAATATGGACACTGTCGAGTTCGTCAAACAGTTCCCTTGCCGCTCGTTCCGAAAGGGCGAGGTCGTTATGAGTGAAGGCGAAGTTCTCGACAAGCTGCTGGCGATCAGCAGCGGCTACATAAAAGTAACTTCCCTCGATGACGCCGGGACGGAACGGCTGCTATGGATTGCCGGCTGTGACGATTTCGTCCCTAGCGAACACCTCTTTCTCACCCGCCATAGCCTGGCGTTTTTTTATACCGCGCTCACCGACTGCACCGCGCACGTGGTGAACAAGCGTGATTTTTTAGCGCACACGCGGGCAAATCTCCGCCTCATGACGGATGTCGCCACCACCCTGAGCGCGCATTACGACGACCTGTTGCTGCGCGTCGATTCCATTGGCCAGCCCAGCGTCCACGAAAAGCTGTTGGCTACGCTCCGCTACCTTGCCGAACGGTTCAGCGCCAACCGCGTGGTCGACCTGCATGAGCTCGGCCTCAACCTTACCCACCAGGACATTGCCGACATGATCGGCTCTACCCGGGAAACGACGTCGCTAGAGCTGCAAAAGCTAAAACAGCTGGGGTGCATTGACTACAACCGGTCGCGCTTCGTTATTTACCTCGATAAATGTGCCGGCCCTTTGGCGAGCGTGTAGAGGAAAGTTGCTGAAGCCTTGCGAACAAAAAACCGCCCTATCTGGGCGGCTCTCTGTTTTACCGAGGTAAGTACCCGCGGGCAAAGTGCGCAAACGCGCGGTTGGCTTCAGCCATCTTGTGGGTGTCTTCCTTCTTCTTGAAGGCGGCACCGGCTTCATTGTGGGCGTCTACGATCTCGAGCGCGAGGCGCTGTGCGTACGGCATGCCGCTGCGGGCACGGGCGCTCTGCACCAGCCAGCTAAAAGCGTAGTGCAATTGGCGGTGACCGGAAACCGGGAACGGGATCTGGTAGTTGGCGCCGCCGACACGGCGGCTTTTTACCTCAAAGTTCGGCGAAACGTTTTTAAGGGCTTTTTCAAACACTTCCAGCGGATCTTCGCTGTCAAGCTTTTTAGCGGCCTGCTCCAGCGCGGCGTATACGGCACGCTCGGCAACCTGCTTTTTACCGTCAAGCATCGACTTGTTGATCAGGCGCTGCACCAGTACGCTTTGGTACTTGCGGTCAGGCTTCAGCTCGCGCTGCAGTTTTTTGGTTACTTTACGAGGCATGACTACTTGTCCTCCTTCTTAGCACCGTACTTAGAACGGCCTTGTTTGCGCTTAGAAACGCCCTGGAGGTCCAGTGCGCCACGGACGATGTGGTAACGCACACCTGGAAGGTCTGGCACACGGCCGCCA
>CBIMUR010000034.1:0-6178 GCA_966247155.1 uncultured bacterium | reverse complement strand
GAGAAGCACACTGCCAAAGCCGGCAAGCGCAGCGAAAAAGCCCTCGCCGAGGCTGAAGCGAAAGCCGAGAAAGAGGCCCGCAAAGAAGCCGGTGACACCACGCCACAAAGTGAAGAGGCCGAGGCCCGCACCAAAAAGGGACCGAAGCCGGTCACCCGCCCACGTATCGAGCGCCGCGGCAAAGGCTACCGCAAAGTTGCCGAGCAGGTAGAAAAAGGCAAAACGTACAACCTCGCCGAGGCACTGGAACTGGCCGTAAAGACCAGCCCGGTCAAATTTGACGCGTCGGTAGAAATCCACGTCCGCCTGGGCGTCGACCCGCGCCAAGCCGACCAGAACATCCGCACCACGGTCAGCCTGCCAAACGGCACCGGCAAGACCGTCCGCGTGGCTGTTTTCGCGCCGGAAGCCGAGCACGCCGCCGCTAAAAAAGCCGGCGCCGACGTCGTAGGCGACGAAGACTTCCTGAAGCAGCTCGACAAGCAGGAGCTCAACTTCGACATCCTGGTCGCCACGCCGCAATACATGCCAAAACTCGGTAAGTACGCCCGCGTCCTCGGCCCGCGCGGCCTCATGCCGAACCCTAAGAGCGGCACCGTCGCCACCGACGTTGCCAAGGCCGTTACGGAAGCCAAGGCCGGCAAGGTAGAATACCGCGTCGACAAGCAGGCGATCGTTCACCTTTCTATCGGCAAAGTATCCTTCGGCGCCGAAAAGCTGGCTGAAAACGCCAAGGTTTTCTTCGATAGCCTGCAGGCGCAAAAGCCGAGCAGCCTCAAGGGCGGCTACGTCAAGTCGACCAACGTCACCACCACCATGGGGCCTGGCATCAAAGTTGAGAACGTCGTAAGCTAGGAAAACTACTTCAGCAATTAAAAAGCTCCTCCATGGGGCTTTTTAATTTTTATCGATTTTTTTCTGTCTGTGTCCGCCGGAATCCCTTCCGGCGGACACAGACGCGCCACGTCAGTCCCGGCCATTGACTAGCTGAAGTAGCGTCGCCATACCAGCTCCAGAGGCAGGCTCGCCCGAAGGACGCGCAATCACCGTGAAGCAGAAGTGGGGAGCATGTTGTCCGGCGTCTTCGCCATCGCTGAGCGTGATCGACACCGATTTGACGCCCGTCGCCTCCTTCATCATCGCACACGCGCTCTCCAGAAGCCGCATGAGAGCCGGTGCGCCGTTCACCAAATCACGGAAGGACTTGGCATGCCGTCGCGGGACGACCAACAGGCGACTCCTATCCTCACACCCAAGCGGCGCGACGATATATCCGTGACTGTTCTCGTCCAGGAACTCCCTTTGACCCTCATCGGCCAGTCTACAAAAGACGCATCCCATTGCGCCCTCCTTCCGTAGGCGTGAGTTAGTTATAGCATCCTTTCTATCGTTTTGTAAATGGAATAGCGTAAGCACAAAAACCACAACGCTAAATATGGCGCACATGTGTCATAATACTGTTAGAAAGTAAGGGGGAAGTATGCGGCAATACTTGGAGCTGCTCGAAGACATAAAAACCAACGGGGTAGAAAAAAGCGACCGCACCGGCACGGGCACGAAAAGCGTGTTCGGCCGCCAAATGCGGTTTGACCTAAGGGAAGGCTTTCCGGCCGTCACCACAAAAAAGCTGTTCCTGCGCGGCATCATCCACGAGCTTTTGTGGTTTTTGCAGGGCAGCAGCAACATCGAATACCTCGTAAAAAACAACGTCCATATCTGGAACGAATGGCCCTTCAAGGCATATCTGCAAGCAACCGGCCAAACGGTGCCAGAACCAGGCTCCAATGAATGGAAAGAAAAACTTGCCGCCTTCGTAGAGAACATCAAGACCGATCATGAATTTGCCAAAAAATACGGCGAACTCGGTCCGGTGTACGGTTACCAATGGCGCCACTGGCCGGATGGCAAAGGCGGCGAGATTGACCAGATCACCCGCGCCATCGAAACGATCAAAAACAACCCCGACTCACGCCGCAATATCGTTTCCGCCTGGAACGTGGCCGACATCGACGAAATGGCCAAGGCCGGGCTGCCACCGTGCCACACGATGTTCCAGTTTTACGTCGTAAACGGCAAACTCAGCTGCCAACTGTACCAGCGCAGCGGCGACACGTTCCTGGGCGTGCCGTTCAATATTGCCAGCTACGCGCTGCTTACTATGATGGTGGCGCAGGTGACGGGCCTGAAACCGGGTGAGTTCGTCCATACGCTGGGCGACGCGCATCTTTACCTCAACCACCTCGAGCAAGTCGACGAGCAACTTTCGCGCGAGCCGCGCCCGCTGCCAACCATGAAGATCAACCCAAACGTGAAATCAATCTTCGACTTCACGATCGATGATTTCACGCTGGAAGGCTACGACCCGCACCCAGGCATTAAAGCGCCAATCGCCGTGTAACTAACGACGGTCGTACACTACAAAATCGAACGGGTACTTGTTGCGCTCGTCGGCGTCGTGGTGCTCGCGCGAGGTTTCGGTCCACTGCGCTTTATCAAAAGCGGGGAAGAACACGTCCGCCTGCGGAAACGTGGCGCCGACTTCCGTGGCGTAAATCCGGTCCACCGTGTCCAGCGCCAGGCGGTAAATCTGTCCGCCGCCAATCACGAAGGCCTCTTTGCCCGGTTCGACCGCCCCATACGCGTTTTCGAGGCTCGTCACTACCGTCACGCCTTCGATCTGCGCTACCTCACGGCTAATGACGATATTCTGGCGTTCTGGCAGCGCCCGGCCGATAGAATCGTACGTTTTCCGCCCCATAATAATGGCGTTGCCCGTGGTCAGCTCGCGAAAGTGCTTTAAATCTGCTGGCAGGTCACGCACCCACAACAGGTCGTTCGCCGCGCCAATGCCATATTCTTTGTCATACGCTACCAAAATACTCTTCATAGTTTCATATTAACAAAATTTATGGCATACTAAAAATGTAAAAACCAACGAAACAAACACGTAATCTGGGGAGGTTATAGGTTTATGGGGCATATTCACGGCAATAGTGAATACGACTATACGGTGCGGGGCGTCATCGTACACGAGGGCAAGGTCCTGCTGCTTTTTCATCACAAATTAGACTTTTGGCTACCGCCCGGCGGCCATGTGGAGCTGGATGAAACGCCTATCGAAGCGGTTTACCGCGAAATCAAAGAAGAAACGGGGCTTACGAAAGAGCATCTGGAGCTCGTCTTGCCGTTCAAAGATAACCTGGCGCTGGAGCGCGACGAGCAGTTCAGCGAAGCGCACCCCATGCCTTTTGATATCGACGTCCATACGATAAACGAGGGTGGCCACCAGCACATCGACCTGGCGTATATTTTTAGGAGCGACACCGCCGCCATACGCGCGGAAGAAGGTGGCGCGCAGGAACTGAAATGGTGCACCCTGGAAGAGATGCGAGAATTGACGCCACTGCCACGAAAAACGTACGGCCACGCCGAATATGCCCTGAAAAAAGTAAAGGAACTTCAAAAATGAGCGTTTACAGTAATACCGAAATCAAAGCAGCCATAAAGGAAGGTACCATCGTCGCCGTGCCCTACAACGAACGGCACGTTTCTGAGGCCAGCCTCGATTTCACCTTGGGCCACTACTTTTACAAACAGGAATACCAGGAAGACGCCAAGGTATACAACCCGTTTGACCAAGGCGACGTGGCGCGATACTTCAAGGGTCCGCTCGAGGCTATTCCGCACAGGGAATGGTGTGAGAAAAACGGCTATCAGCTGTTTGCCAACATTCCCGAAAATCACCCGATCATCGTACTGCGGCCGGGCGAGCGCATTTTGGCGCACACGCACGAATTTACCGGCATCCGCGCGCACGGCGGGGCAGCCGAAGTACGCTCACGGAGCAGCTGGGGGCGTAACGGCGTGGCAATCTGTTTTGACGCCGGCTGGATAGACCCGGGCTACATCAACCGCATCACGCTGGAAATCTACAATCTGAACGAACACGAATCGGTCGTGCTGCCGGTGGGCGAGCGCGTTGGCCAGCTGATCTTCCACAAGACCGGCCCAGTGGAGGGCGATTACAGCGACGGCAGGGGCGGCATGAGCGGCAAATACCAGCATACGTCGGACATCGACCAGCTCATCCGTGAATGGCACCCTAGCCAGATGCTCCCTCGCGCCTACAAAGACGCGCGCAAAGCGCCGCCGGTGATTGAAGGCCTCCAAGACGGACTGAAATAAATGCGTGGCAAATACATCGTCATCGAAGGCAGCGACGGTACGGGAAAATCGACGCAAGTAGAGCTGCTACGGGCAACATTAGAAGAGCAGGGCATTACCTCCATCGAATTCCACGAGCCGGAAGGCACGCCCATCGCGAACGAGATCCGCACGGTCATAAAAAATGGCACCCTCGCGCGCAGCCCCGGAACGAACCTATTGCTTTTTACCGCCGCCCGGCACGAGATATGGCAAAACGCGCGCAAGAAACTAGGGGAGGGTGTATGGGTGGTTGCCGCGCGCAACTATTTCTCCACGCTGGCCTACCAGGGGTACGGCGAGGGCGTGAGCCTGGAACTTATCGAAAACATCACGCGGGAATTCACCGACGAGACCTACATGCAGCCTGATTTCGCGGCCATCCTCTCGCTCGACGACGAACGTGAACGGACCAGGCGCATACAAAGCCGCGGCAAGCTGGAGAGGCCCGACACGTTCGAGTCAAAAGACGGCGTTTTCCAGCAGGCGGTCAAAAACGGCTACCTGGAAATCGCGAAGAAAAGAAACTTGCCAGTCATATCCGCCTCGCGCCCGCCGGAAGAGGTGGCGGCGCAGATTTTCTCCCTTTTGCCGCCGCACGGAAGATAAAACGTATTTTCACGCTGTATTATTGACATTTTCACGGCCTTTGCTATACTACGTATAGACATTGCCAGAGACAGTAGCGGTGATACGTCACTTAATCATGCTACCGAGGAATGAAATAAACAATCATTCGAGTGAAGTCTTTGGTAATGCGAGAATCAAAGACTTTTTTCTTTTGAAGAAAAGTTTGCGAATCGTTTCAGCCCCGACAAGGAACTGAATCGCATTACCGCACGTTAACAATCCGGCCGAATGAAAACATCAATCAAAGAAAGGATTTTTATGGCAATTTCACGCGATAAAAAGAACGCTTTGGTTGCAGAAATGAGTGAGGCGCTCGCAGGTTCGAAAATGACTGTGTTCGCGCAGTACCAAGGACTCAGCGTGGCCGACGTACAAGAACTCCGCCGCGCTGCCCGCGAAGCTGGCGTAACGATCAAGGTGGTCAAAAACCGCCTCGTCCGCGTAGCAATGTCATCGAATGACACCTACAAAGACACCGACACATCGCCGCTTACCGGTCAATTACTCTATGCAATCAGCACCGAAGATGAAGTAGCACCCGCCCAGGTTCTCGACAAATTCGCTAAAACTCACCCGGCACTTCAGTTTGCCGGCGCGTTTTCTGGCGAAGGCACACTGCTTAGCGCCGAAGAGGTGAAAGCCCTCGCCGGCCTGCCAAGCAAGAACCAGCTTATCGGCCAAGTGGTTTCCCAACTGCTTTCGCCGGTTCACGATGTTACCAACGCGCTGTCTGGCAACCTGCACGCGCTGCTCGATGGTGTTGAAGCCAAAGCAACCAGTTAATAATTTTATATAAAGGAGTCTATCATGGCTGATATTAAAAAACTCGCGGAAGAGCTAACCAAGCTTACCGTACTTGAGGTAAACGAACTCAAAACCGTCCTGAAGGACGAATACGGCATTGAGCCTGCTGCCGCAGCTGCCGTCGCCGTAGCCGCACCTGCTGAAGGTGGCGCTGCCGCTGAAGACGAAAAAACTGAATTCACCGTTACCCTGAAAGACGCCGGCGCGTCGAAGGTAGCCGTTATCAAGGCCGTGAAAGAAATCACCGGCCTTGGCCTTGGTGAAGCTAAGGCTCTCGTTGACGAAGCTCCTTCCGCTATCAAGGAAAAAGTTTCTAAAGACGACGCTGAAGCTGCCAAGAAACAGCTTGAAGAAGCTGGCGCAAGCGTAGAACTGAGCTAGTCTCACTCCAAATATATTCGGCTGGTTGCTAACCAATCCTGAATGGCCGTCCCGCTTTGGGGCGGTCGTTTTAGTTTGCAAATGCGGGCCGGGCGGTCTATACTTAAAGCCAATGAGCATGTCCCAGCAGGTCATTATTAGCATTCTGATTACCTCGCCT
>CBIMUR010000033.1:0-6187 GCA_966247155.1 uncultured bacterium | reverse complement strand
CAAAAACGCGCAAAAAGTCTACCCGTCGCCTCTGTAGTGTGCTACAATAACTCAAGCCGCACCCGTCAGGGAAAAGAGCAGCCGGAGTCGGCGGATTTACTCCGCGACGCCGCGCGATGAGAAAAACCGTAGGTTTGTCTCATATCCGTGGAGGAGTACCCAAGTGGCTGAAGGGGACGGTTTGCTAAATCGTTAGTACGGGGAGACCTGTAGCGGGAGTTCGAATCTCCCCTCCTCCGCCAAGAAAATAACGTAACCATTTGGTTGCGTTATTTTCTTGCGCGTTGGTGGGTAGCTTTGAAGTCCAAACTACAAAACGGCACAGATGCGGTAGCCGTAATACTCTAAGTTTCCGGTAACTTCACCTAGCCCGCCCGGAAATTGGCTAGGCGAAAATGCCACTCTTTCATCATCGCCCGGCGCGTCAACTTCGAGCATATGCAGCGTGCCACCGGCAAACATGTCGTATTTCATGCTGAATGTCACGCCATCTTGCACGTATGAGAACTCATGCCGTGTTTTTTCAAGATGAAGCAAGGAACCGGCAGCTAACTGATGATAGCGTTCTTCGGTGAGCGGCTCTTTTACTGTTTTTCTGTTGCCGCCCCTGGTGAGTTTTGTTATAAGCAGGATTTGGACGGTCCCGTCTTCAAATGTTTTGTGTGCCAGTTTCTTCTCGCTAGCTTTATTAGTTTCAAGCCAGTCAACCACGAGCGTGTATGAAGTTACCTGTTTGTCATCGAAGAGTTGGGCATCCAGCGGCTCCGTGATGAATTTTCGGGCATTGTCATCGAGCGCTTCTCCTTTTTCTGGATTATTCGTTGGAATTTCGGCCATTGTAATACTCATTATAACGCCCCTTCCCATTTTTCCTGTTTCCTCAAAATCTGCTCATGCTATACTAAAACCATGCAGCCTGATAACAGCCAAAATGGCGGACAGCAGCCCGTCCAACAGTCAGCACCATCTCCTACCACCCCTCCTGCCCCAGGGGTGCAAACGCCGCAACAGCCAGTTACGCCGGTGGTAACGCTCGCGCCTGACGCTGCCGCGCCTGCTTCTGCCCCGGCGGAGCAACCTAGCGCGCCGCAGCAACCCGTAGCCGCTCCAGCACAGGCAACTCCAGCCGAGCCGCCGCTTCAGCCAGCTGCCGTGCCCGCAGCGCAACAGCCTGCGCAAACGCCGCCGGAAACTGCGCCAGCTACGCAGCCTGGCCAGCCCCAAGCGGAAATGGAGCCTGTTCGCTGGCAGGCAAACGAGTATATCCACCAAGAGAAAAACCTCCTTTGGTTCGTTATTTTCACGATCGTGGTCATGGCGCTCATCGCGGTGGCGGTTTTCGTTATCAAATCCCTCACGTTCGCGGTGCTTGTGCCGGTCATGGCCGCTGCCCTGCTGGTATATTCGCACCGGCCGCCGCGCGTGCTCGACTACACGCTGAGCCGCCAGGGCATTCATGTCAATGACCGCCTCTATCCGTTCGCGGACTTCAAGGCGTTTGGCGTGATACGTGACGGCGCGGAATATTCAATCATGCTGGTGCCAACCAAGCGGTTCAAACCGGGCGTCTCCGTGTATTTCCCCGAAGAAGCCGGCGAAGCCATCGTCGATATGCTGGGCGCGCGCCTGCCTATGCAGGAGCTCCATCTGGATGCCGTCGATAAAATCGTCCGCAAACTTCGCATCTAACCTGCCCAGGTATTGCCCTACACCTCTGATACGTGGTACAATAACCGATGTTCGCCGCTCATCGGGCGCGAAAGCACCTTCTAGTTACACGAAAAGCGGCGTTATGCATGTTTTACGTGTGTGACACCGCATTTTGCACCCGTAGCTCAGCTGGATAGAGCGTTGGCTTGCGGAGCCAAAGGTCATAGGTTCGAATCCTGTCGGGTGTACCAAGGAATTATAAATAACCCTCTTTTAAAGGAGGGTTATTTTAGTTGTAAATTGCATCCTAGGTCTTTATTTGATAGGTTAAGTACATGAAGAGAGTCGCAGCAGTAGTGTTCGTTACGGAAGATGGAAAAGTGGTGCTTCAGCGTAAAACAAAAGACCATCCCACCAAGTCTGATATGCTTGCGCTTTTTGGCGGCCAAATAGAAGGTGGCGAAACTGCTGAACAGGCAATTAAGCGAGAGGTGAATGAAGAGACCTCCTTGCCGACTCCATTATTCGAAAAAATTGCGGAGCAACATTGGTATGTTGCAAAAGTCCCTTCAGGTGATTTTGAAGATCACGAAGGTGCGGGCGCTGAAACATTCGATATCGATGAAGCACTTGCACGTAATGACCTTACCTATTCAACCCGCTATGCCTTGGAACGTCTGAAGTATGAAAGTAAAATTTGAACAACTCCCCGATGTGCGCCGACCAACATAAGGAGGAGCGGATTGTATTCGGCGGAGGGGTGTATGACCTTGTCCATGAAGGTCATGTTGCTGGTCTTGAGGAGCGGCGTAAACTTGGCGATCTTCTTGTGGTTGGAATTACAAGCGACGAGCGTGTACGGGAACGAAAAGGAGTTTTGTGCCCTATCCGCCCTGAAATGGGACGGATAGCAGTAGTGGATGCTTTTAGGTTCGTGGACTATACATTTATAATGCCAATGCCGGCGCAGAGAACACCTACTATGCAGGTTATCGAACAACTACGGCCGGATGTCTTTGTTGACCATCACGAAAATCGCGATCGCTGGGAGATTGACAGGAAGTATATTGCATCGTTGGGGACTGAGCTTGTATTTGACGAATCGCCAAAACTCGACTCTACGACGGGTATTATTGATAGGGTGCTTGTGGCATACCAGGGTAGATACCCAGAGACAGTCAGCGACTGACAGACTCGCTATTTTCGTCACCGCTATAGTTTGACGAGTATTATGCCGGGCTTTTTATTTTACGCGCAGGCCGTCAATAATAACAGAGAGCATTTTCCGCATTTTGTCGCGGTCTGCTTCGGTGGGGCTGTCGGCAATCCCCTGGACGAACTGCAATACCTCGGCTGCCGTGATGTCGCTCCGCAACAGGCCGGCCTTCTGTGCGTTTTCCAGCAGCTCTGTTGCTGCCTCGGCTAGTGGCGAGTGCTTGTCATTAGCTAGCAGCGCTATCAGGTCACCGAAGCCGCCGTTTTTGATTGTGTAATCTATGGTGTTTTGTAACCATGTTGCAAGCGCGGTAACGGGTGGTGTTTTGCGTGATAACGCTTGGTCTTCCTGAACAAGGGCATCGATATGGTCGACATAGACGGCCAGCAAGAGGTCTTTGCGGGTGGGAAAATGCCTGTATAACGTGCCAATGCCAACGTTTGCCTTTTTCGCTATTTGCTCCAACGGCACGGTAGCCCCGTGGCTCGAAAAAACAGCTTCGGCAACGGCGACGAGCTTGTCATAGTTGCGTCGGGCGTCGGCGCGCATAGGGGTAGTCATAGGGGCATTATAGCACAAAATAAAAGAAATACTTACTAAACGGAGGAATACTCCGTATAATAATGAATGCAAACGGAGAAGGCCTCCGTTTGCGTACCAGCCAGAAGGAGAATATCATGAAGAAGTTGCTTCTTCAGCCCCGCCTACTGTCGGTTGCGGAGGCGCGCTGGCTCGTCGCCGGCCCGCTCGCGCGGCTTTTGCCGTCGGCTGCGATCACCGACCTCAAGGCAGGGTACGCGCCGCTGCGGCAGCTGCGACTGTGGAGGGACGCGTTTTGCATGTTCCTCACGACCGGGCTGCCGTACTACGCGCTGCTCTTCCTCTTTGGGAAGATAGCCGTACTGCCATGGCTCATCTTGTTTCTCAAGGGAGTGGCAACTGGCAGCCTGGTGTGGACGCCTCTTGGCCTGGTCGGTATTGCCGGTCTTGTCGCGGCTAGCCTTCCGGTGGCGCGGCGGCAAAAGCAGTACCGCCGGCAAATTGGCGACCGGCACCACCCGATGCTTCGGCCGGTCCAGTCTACGCTCACCTTCGTGGTGGGCAGTGAAAACTGGACTGGCGGCGAGAAGTGGCGCGCGAGTTGCCTCTACAGCCTGTCGCTGCAGCTAGGAATCGGACTCTTCCCGCCTTTCACGCTGTTCTCGGCGGTTCTGACCGGGCGGCTGTTCATCCTCTACTACGAGCGCACTTTCGCTCGTAGTAGAGGATCGCGTGAAGCGGCCGCGAACTATGTGAGTTCGTTGCGGCAAGCGAGAATGGTCATCGCCGTGATGGTGACGCTCTGCATGAGTATTGCCGTCCTTCTTTGACCAGTAACGCCCATTACTTGTAAGAGTGATGGGCGTTTTTACTTGAGGAGAGGTATGCTGGCGTTTTCTACGTTTGCGAGCTTTCCACCTGCTGCCGCGGCTGGTCGACATCGCGTTGGAATTTCTCGTACTCATCCGGGTGGGCCATGCTCCATAGCATCACGAAAACGACGAGCACCACGAATAGCAGCGAAAGCACCGTGCTGACAATACCGGTAATCAGCCCAGTAAGGCTGAGGCCGCGCCCGCTATGCCCTTTCTTCAGCGCGATAGCGCCGGTAATAATTGCCGGAATGCCCAGCAGCAGCCCCGGGCCGGTCAGCGACACGATACCCAGTACCAGCGATACGACCGCCAGCGTGCTTATTTCTTGTGATTGCGCCGTTTCTTCTTTTTTTGTCATAACTTCCTTTGTGGCGGAGAGAGAGGGATTCGAACCCTCGAAACCTTGCGGTTTACCGCTTTTCGAGAGCGGCCAGTTCAACCACTCCTGCACCTCTCCAACCTACCGGCCATTATACCAAAGATGCTACAATACCTCTATGGAAGATTCGATTTTTACGAAGATTATCAAAGGCGAGATTCCGTCGTATAAAATTTACGAGGATGAAAAGACGTTCGCTTTTCTCGACATCCACCCGATGGTGCCTGGCCACGTGCTGGTCATACCGAAAAAACAGGTAGAATTTGCGTGGGACCTTGATGATGAGACGTATACGGCGCTCATGCTGGCGGTGAGAAAAATCGCCCGTCACCTTCGTGACACGCTCAACGTGCCATATGTAGGCGAGAAAATCATCGGCGTCGACGTGCCGCACGCGCATATCCATCTTATCCCGTTCACCACTTCCGACGAATACCGCCAGCACGCTGATCTTTCCGCCGAGCCCGACCATGAAGCGCTGGCGCAAATGGCCGAAAAGCTGCGGATGGAATAATGCCAATCCGTATTCTTGCCGTTGGCAAAAAGCACGAAAGCTGGGTGGAAGACGGCATACGGCGCTATGAAACGCGCCTGAAGCGGCCGTTCAGCGTAGAGTGGGTACTTTTGCCGCATTCCGCCCGCGAGGGCACGAGCGCGCGCCAAGACGAGTCAGAGCGCTTGCTTTCGCTCCTAAAGACCGATGATTTCGTGGTGCTTTTAGATGAGCGCGGCCGCGAAGTCGATTCTCCGGGGCTGGCAAAATTGCTGCTGGGGCCTATCGAGACGGCGAAAAACATCGTTGTCATTATTGGAGGCGCGTACGGCGTCGATGAAACCGTGCACAAACGCGCCGATTTCGTATGGTCGCTTTCGCCCCTGGTATTTCCCCACCAACTGGTCCGGCTTATTTTAGCCGAGCAGCTGTATCGCGCTCAAGAGATTGCCGCCGGCCGCCCCTACCATCACGAATAAACGACATACAATTGACAAAATATAAAGCATATGCTATATTTGTACTTGTAACCTAATCACAAAAACAAAAAACATATGCTGACAAATTACATAAATTCATTTGCCATCGCCCTAAGCCTTAGCACTGCCACTGGTATGTTCGTCCACGACACCAAGATCGACAAGGCAGTGACAGCGCTTTCCCTGCCGCCAATAGTTGCCACCACGGCGGCGGCTGCTACCGCCCACGCCATGCTGAGCGGTACCCCGCATACGCACACCGAGCGCGTTTCGTTTGCCCAGGCCGTGCACGACCTCAAGGCCCAGAACCCGCGTATTCAGCCGCGTTCGAACGATAAGAAACACCTGCTGCAAAAACGCGTGGCCAAAGGTCACCACGCGTTCGACAATTACAATTTGCCAATCGTTTAGCTGGCTATCGTAATACGTCCAGCTCGGCCTCAAGGCGGGTGATGAGCTGTTTTTTCGCCTCCAGCTGCTGCCTGGTTTCTTCCACCAGGTGCGCGGGCGCTTTGCTAACGTAGCTCTCGTTTGCCAGCCGGCCTTCCAGGTTTT
>CBIMUR010000032.1:0-6208 GCA_966247155.1 uncultured bacterium | reverse complement strand
GCGCGGAGGGAGTGGCCGGCCGTTTTTTAGCAGCAGGGCCGCCAAAGTGGCAAGATGTATTTTTGAGTAATAAGCGATCAGCGAGGGGTCGAGCTCTTCGCCGGTAGTATCGGCATATGCCATCATGGAAGCCCGTACGGCTTTCTCCCCGAGGAGATGCGGCACGAATCGAAGCGCTACTTCGGGCAAGGCAGCCGACATATTGTCAAAGTCGATGACGCCAGTCGGCTTGTCGCCAGTAAAGAGCAGGTTGTCCGCGTGAAGATCGCCGTGGACGACTACGAGTGACCGTGTATTTTCGGAAGCTTCCCGTGCCTGTATCTGCTCTCCAATATCCGCGTACACCGCTTTCAGCGGGTGGCTATCCTGCAGCGTTTCCACCCATTCTCGCAGCTCTAAGAACCGTCCCTCCCTCGTAGGCATTCTGGGCAATGCCCCCATTGCGCCTTCGTAGAGCGGTACTGGCACGGCCAGCGTCAGCTCGGCGGTAAACCTTCCAAGGCTGGCGGCTACGGCAATACGTTGCTCTGGTGCCAGCTCTGCCATCTGTCCGTTCCCGATGGTTTCTCCGGGAATCCAGTGAAACGCAGCAAAAAGCGGGTCGTCATTAAGCAGGTATGTCCGCGGCAGATCGAAGCTGAATTCATCCGAACGCTCCTCTAGAAGCCGCACCAGCTCGTATTCCGTTTTTAGCATTTCTTCCGGCTGGTCAGGCATGGCCCGTTTAACGACGAGCTTCGGTTCTCTGCCGGGCGGCGTCAGCAGCGTCCGGTTCCACCTGCCGGGGGCAGGAGGAGTCTCGTACCCCTCAAATCCGCCTCGCGCGTCTTGGATAAGTTGTTCTTTTGAAGATCGTGGCATAATAAAAACTCCCGCAGGAGCCTCCGTAAATCAGTTCTGGTGCGCGAGAGAGGACTAGAACCTCCACGCCCGAAGGCACATGCTCCTAAGGCATGCGTGTCTACCACTTACACCACTCGCGCATAGTTGGTGCCCACCCACTATACCAAAGTTTCGGCGCCAGATAAAGCTGTAAAATTAACATGCTTGTGCTATCCTAAAGGAAATGAGCGAAAGACAGGGGTTATGAGTAAGATAGCGGCGTACTTGCAAGAGCATATTTCAGGTGAAGTCACGACGAATCCTGCTATTTTAAAGGCGATGAGCCGTGACGCGGGCGTTCTGGAGATCACGCCGGAGATGGTGGTGTATCCGCGTACGACCAACGACATCCGGAAGGTCGCCCGCTTCGCTTGGCAGCTGGCCGAAAAGGGGCACGTGCTGCCGCTGACGCCGCGTGGTAGCGGCACCGACCAGACCGGCGGGGCTATTGGCAAAGGAATTATCTTATCGCTTCCGGCGCACATGCACCATGTTTTTGAGGTTGACGCCCGGCAGAAATTGGTGCGCCTGCAGCCGGGCGTCGGCGCGCGGGCACTCAACGAAGCCTTGCTGCTTCACCGCATGGCGGTTCCTTCGCTGCCGGTATCGGCCAGCTTCAGTACCATTGGCGGCGCGGTCATGAAAAACCTGGGCGGGCCGCTTTCGGGCAAATATGGCAGTATGGGCGAGTGGGTGTCGCAGTTGGAGGTAGTGCTGGCGAACGGTGACGTGCTGCAGACCGAGCGTATCAGCAAGCGTGAACTGAACAAACGCAAAGGCATGCAAACGCTCGAGGGCGAGATTTACCGCAACCTCGACAGCCTGATCGAGGAAAACAGAGAGCTTATCGAAGAAAAGCTATCCTCTGGCGTGCCTGATAACGTTGGCTACAGTTCGGTCGCCAGGGTAAAACGCAAGGACGGCTCGTTCGATCTGACACCGCTTATCGTGGGGAGCCAGGGGACGCTGGGGATTGTGTCGGAGATGATCATGAAGAGCGAATTTATGAGCGCCAGTACCGCCGTGGCAGTTCTGGCGTTTACCGATGATAATGCCGCGCGCGACGCGCTTGACCAGCTGCGGGGCCTTAAACCGGCGTTCCTTGATTACTACGACGAGACGACGTTCGAGCTGGCGGCGGCACGTGGCAAAAAATACGATTTTCTCAAGCAAGTGGAAGGCAAACCGCGTGCGGTACTCTTGGTGGGGTTCGATGACTTTAGCGAGCGCGCCCGCATAAAGAAAATGAAAAAGCTCGGCAAACTTTTCAAAAACGCTGATTGCTATATCGACAGTGCCGACGGCGAGGCCGCGGCCGAGCTTTTGGCTATCCGCGAAGTGACCGCGTTTGCCGTTTCGCCGGATACCAAGGACGTTTCGGCGCCACCAATCGTCGACGGCGCATACGTACCGGCAGAACGGTTCGAAGAATTCCTTTCGGCGGCGGCAACGCTCGCTTCGCGCCACCAGGTGACCTTGCCGTTCCATGCCCGCGCGTTGGAAAACCTGCTGTACGCCCGGCCGCTCCTCCACCTGCACAAAGTGGGCGACAAGCAGAAAGTTTTCAAGCTCCTCGACGAATACAGCAACCTGGTAGAACAGTACGGCGGCCACCTTATTGGCGAGGGCGGCGAAGGCCGGGTAAAAGCGCGTTTCGCCTACAAGCATATTGACCCTGAGGTGGCGGAGTTCTTCGCGTCGATAAAAGCTATTTTCGATCCGCATGGTATTCTGAATCCCGGTGTCAAGCAGGCGGCCGAGATGCGCCAGCTTGTATCCCATTTGCGCCACAGTTACGACACGGCGGATTTTGCCAGCCACGTGCCATATAATTAGCCTTGAAAAATGCACGCAAAACGGCTATTATAGCTGAAGCATGCACGAGTGGCGGAATTGGTAGACGCGCTAGCTTCAGGTGCTAGTGTCCTTCGGGACGTGGAGGTTCAAGTCCTCTCTCGTGTACCAAGCAAAAGCCCGGTTTTAACGCCGGGTTTTTGCTTGGTATCATGAAGGATAGATTTGAACCGAAGGTCGAGAACTGCCAGTAGCTCCTCTTATGCTAGTCCATCAGAGAGTTTTTCTATGTAGTACAATAAAAACCATGCAAAATAACCCCGTGGGCGTTGGCCCGCACCCAAAACCTTGGCCAGAAGGCGAAAAATACGACCCTGAGCTGTTGGCAAACGGCGACCGCCGCAACGTGGAAGATGAATACCGCTACTGGACGGTGGAGGCGATCAAGAAAGACCTTGCCAAGCGCCGCACCGGCCTGCACGTCGCGATAGAAAACTGGCAGCACGACCTTAACATCGGCACCATCGTGCGTAGCGCCAACGCCTTCAACGTGGCGGCCGTGCATGTCATCGGCAAGCGCCACTGGAACCGCCGCGGAGCCATGGTCACCGACCGCTATCTTGAAATTTTTCACCACTCTACCGTGAAAGATTTCGTGAGTGCCATGGAGGGACGGCATATCATTGCGGTCGACAATTTCCCCGGCGCCGTGCCGCTTTCGAAAGCTGAACTGCCTGAAAAAGCGGTGCTGGTTTTTGGCGGCGAAGGGCCGGGGCTCAGCGAAGAAATGCGGGCTGTCAGCGAAAAAATGGTCATGATCGAGCAAATGGGGAGCACCCGTTCGGTGAATGTAGGCGTCGCCGCGGGCATCCTTATGTACGCGTGGTTGCAAAAGCATATTCTTGCGCAGTAAAATACATTCTGCCATAATATAGCCATGAGCGGTTCGTACAGTGAGATTGCAGCAACGCGTATCCGTGGCGAGCTTGACCCTTCGCCGGAACTAAAAGAAGTGCTGAGCCATTTTTTCGAGGCTCCGCCAAATCTTCATAGCGTCAAATTGCATACGACTTCCCATGTGCTTTTGGATCCAAGACAATATCACGGCAATGAATATCATGGGCTGCTGAACTTTATTGAGGATAAGCTGCGCCAGCTTGCGAAGGTGTCGTTCGCGTTGGCCGAACCTACGCATTTGCGTCGAGAGGGTGAAAGTGGCAGCCTATACTTCAGCGTGCAAAATCGGGGCGAGCTCGCCAAGGTCGAAAATGAGCTAAAAAGATTGTCTGGTGAGCTTGAGACCTCGTTTTTACCAACCATGTTGTGCTTTAAAGTGGCACGCGGCGCGTTAGTCCGCGACGCACAGCAGCTTGCCGATGCCAAGGCCAATATGGCCGCAGCGCTTTCCCAACCAGATACGCAGCGCACCATGACTGCCAGTGGCCTTCGTCTCGTCATTCGCGATTTGTTGTACTAGGCGGATAACCTGGCTGGCAGTGAACGTTTCTGGTATACTTTCCTTATGATTTTCCTCTCTCTTCATCACGGCCATATACTGCCGAAGCTTGTCGGGTAGCTCTTGCTGTAAAACGCGCGCCGGACAAGTGTTCGGCGTTTTTCTTTTTATAAAACAACGAGATGGAGCTCCTATGACAAAGCGCACAAGCTTGCAAACAAACGAAAAAAATGCGAAAATAACCCCTATGAGTACGTTGTCATCGCAGCCGTATAAGGGCACCCGAGATTACTATCCGCAAGAGAAGCGGGTGCAAAACTACATCTTTGATACCTGGAAGCGCGTCGCGCGCGGCTTTGGCTACGAAGAATACGGCGCGCCGATGCTGGAACCTCTGGAAGTGTACGCCGCCAAATCCGGGCAGGAGCTGGCCGGCGAACAAACCTATGCCTTTACCGACCGCGGTGGCCGCATGGTGGCTATCCGCCCCGAGATGACCCCGAGCATTTCCCGTATGGTTGCCGCCCGGCGCCAAGAGCTCGCGTATCCGGCACGGCTGTTCTCCGTTGCCAACTTTATGCGCTACGAACGCCCGCAGCGCGGCCGCGAGCGTGAATTCTGGCAGCTGAACGTCGACATCTTCGGCGTTGACGGCGCCCGCCCCGAGGCGGAAATCATCACCATGGGCGCGCAGTTCCTAAAGGCCTTCGGTGCCCACGATGACATGTTCGTCATCAAGATCAACAACCGCAAAGTTATCAATTTCATGATGGCCGAATACCTTGGCCTCGACGCGGTGCAGGCGCAGCTGATGATAAAGCTGTTCGACCGCAAAAACAAGATTTCCAACGAAGATTTCCGCGACCAGGCAATCGAGATTTTCGGCGAAAAAGAGGCGCCGGCCGGCCTTGCCAGAATCTCTAAGCTGCTGATGGCGAAGAACATGGGCGAGTTGCCAGAGGAGATTCGCGAAAACAGCGCCGTCAAAGAGGTGCAAGACCTCTTTACGCTGCTGGAGCAGGCGGGCGTCAAGAACGCGACGTTCGACATTACCCTTATGCGCGGCCTCGACTATTACACCGGTACGGTATTTGAATTTTTCGACACCAGCCCAGACAACAACCGCTCGCTCTACGGCGGCGGCCGCTACGACGGCCTGGTGGGGCTGTTCGGCGCCGAGCCTATCTCCGCCGTGGGCATGGCGCCGGGGCTTACCATGACCGAGCTATTTTTGCAGACGCACGGCCTTATCCCCAGCCTTCCTTCCACGACCGAAGTGTACATGGTCGTGTTGGGCAGTGCCATGCATGGCGCCATGGAGCTGGCAGCCAATTTGCGCGAAGAGGGCGTGAACGTCGAGCTCGATATCACCGGCCGCAAACTCGACAAACAGCTGAAAACAGCGGTAAAAAAAGCAATCCCGTTCATCGTATTTATCGGTGAAGAGGAGCTGAAAACCGAGATTTACCCCTTTAAGGATACCGCCTCCAGCGAAGAGCAAAAAGTGAGCTTTGAGCGCATGGTGAGCCTCGTAAAAGACCGCCGCCGCAAAGACCAAGACGACTTGGCCGACCTTTTTGAATAGAAATGTTTTCATTTTGTTCGCGTGGCAGCCTTTTTAGTTCACGTCACATCTGTTATACTCAGATACTATATGAAGACGACCGTAAAAAACCTATCTGATACTAAAGTTGAGCTGACTATCAGCCTCGGCAAAGAAGAGCTGGACGCCGCGCGCCAAGTGGCGCTCACCAAGCTGGCGAAGTCCGTCAAGGTGCCGGGCTTCCGCAAGGGCAGCGTGCCGCCAAGCGTCGCCGCCAAGCACCTCGACCCTGAAATGCTTGCCCAGCAAACGCTGGAAGACGCGCTTTCAAAGGCCGTAGCCGAGAGCTACATGAACGAAAACATCCAGGCGCTTGACCGCCCGGCCGTAGAAATCAAAAAATACGTACCGGGACGCGAGCTGGAATTCACGGCCGAGGCAGAAATATTGCCAAAAATCACTTTGGGCGACTACAAAAAACTGAAAGTGACCAAAAAGAAGGCGACCGTTGCCGCAAAAGATGTCGATGAAAT
>CBIMUR010000031.1:0-6288 GCA_966247155.1 uncultured bacterium | reverse complement strand
ATGAGAAGTTTGGTTTTCATACATTCAGTATACTCTTGTTACAGGAAGCTTGCACAGCAAACACGTTAAGAGTAATTTAATATAGTCCTATCACTTGGAAGGAGGGGTGTACATGCTCCATGCCGCTATAGCCACGCTAGTCGAGACGATGACGAAGGTCCTCGTCTGTAAAGACAAGGACTGCCCGCACGAGGATCCTAGCTGCTGGCAAATCATCGAAGTCAAGGACTAGGACAACCTGCTGGCGCTCTAACCAGTCTAAAAAATGAGCCGCGCCGGAGCCAGCGAATGGCTCCTTATTTCTTTTCTGAAGCTTATTTTTACGAGAATGTCAGCCCTATGAGCGTGAAGTTCAGCAGCGACACCACGGCGGTAATTGCCCATATGGCTACTGTGGTAGCGCGCCGGTTTACGCCTACGCCCATAATCTTTTTGCTCGCCGTTACCATCACCAGCGGCGCCAGCGCGAACGGTATGCCAAAGGAGAGCGCCACCTGCGAGAAGATAAGCGCCTGGGTCGGGTCTATATGGAGCGCCAGCAGGATGATAGCCGGGATAATCACCACAACGCGGCGGATAAATGGCGAGATGCGCCGGTGGAGCAGGCCGTCCATTATCACCGATCCGGCATGCGATCCCACTGCCGTAGACGCCAGGCCGGACACTAGCAGCCCCAGCGCAAACAGGAATCCTACCAGCGAGCTGAGCTCAATGTTCAGCGCGCTGAAAATCCCTTCCAAGCTGTCGATATTTGGCATGTGGCGCAAGGCTGAGGCTGCCAGTACCAGCATGGCAATATTGACACCCCCAGCGATCACCATGGCAATGCCTACGTCGACCCGTGTGATTTTCAGGAAATGGCGCAGCTTTTCAGCTGGCACTTTGCCATGGCGGTCACGCGTAAGAGCAGAATGCAAATATACCACATGTGGCATAACCGTCGCGCCGAGCATGGCCACGGCCAGCAGCAGCATCTCTTGGTTTTGCAACCGAGGCAGCAAGCCGTTCGCCAGCTCGCCCGCATGCGGCGGCGACATCACTAGCCCGGCGAAAAAGCCCAGCGGAATAATGAGCAACAGGCCGAAAATCACCCGCTCGAACAGCTTTTGCCCGCGGTGGCTGTAAATCCACAGGAGGAGCAGCGACACCGCGCCGGTAATAATGCCGCCAACTACCAGCGGCAGGCCGAAAATCAGCTTCAGCGCGATCGCCCCGCCGATCACCTCGGCAATGTCTGTCGCGGCGGCGACGGTTTCCGCCTGCAGCCAGTAGGCGATACGCGCTTTTTTCGGCAGTTTTTCGCCCACTACCTCTGGCAGCGACTTGCCCGTTACCAGGCCCACCTTGGCCGAAAGGTACTGCACCAGGCTGGCCATGATATTTGCCACCACCAGCACCCATAGCAGCAGGTAGCCGTACTGCGCGCCGGCGCTGAAATTGGCCGCGAAATTGCCCGGGTCCACATAGGCCACCGCCGCCACGAAGGCCGGACCCAGCAGCGTCACCACGCCACGCGCGCGGCCGATACGGCGCGGGGAGCTCATTACTCGGTGCCCTCCCGCCGGGAAAACTGGCGCGGCAGCGGGTCATCGAAACGGACTTCCGGCAGGTCAATCACGCCGCGCACGCCTTCTTTGAACTCGTACTGGCGCTCGTACAGGGCGTCGATATGGCCGAAAATCACGTCGTTCCAACTGAGGCCGAGTTTTTCAGCAGCGGCCTGTACGTCCGCTTCGCTTTCGCCTTCTATCTCGATGTACGGCTTCAGCCACGGCCATTCGTCGATCACCACCTCCACGCCGCCAAGCCGCCAGGTTTCGCGCTTGCTTTCCTGAAAGGTTTTATATTTCCAGCCGGCTTCCGAGAAAATTTGCACGGTCTTACTGAAGTCGCTCACCTCTACTTCCAGCTCTTTCACACTGTCGATGGAGTTGGCCGCCGGGTCGGCGCGGCGCTTGAACGTGAGGGTGACCTTGTCGCCCTCGTCGCGGATGCGGATAAACGCGTTTTCAGCCGCATGGTGCGGCTCTTCTATGAGGGCGCGCTTCATGAGGCGCATCGGCTGTTCGCAGACGGCTCCGACAGTTTCCAGGGCACTACGGATTGCCTCGATGTCTATATTCGCGAATTTTGCTTCTATTTCCGTTTGCATGTCGTATCCCTAGAGGCCAAACGGGCGCGAAACTTCCGCTCCGCACCCGTTTCCACCTACCGCCGTAGCGGTTAGTTTTTCTGTCCGCCCTTGCCGGCGTTTACTTCGTAACTGGTGTTGGTGCTTTCGAAGAAGTTCACCAGCTCCAGCGTGTCATTGGCGGCCGCCATCCATTTAGCCGGGTTACTCACCTTGTAGTGCGGCTCAAAGCCCAGCTCTTCCAGACGGCGGTCGGTCAGGTACTTGACGTACTGGTTCACGTAGTCGGCGTTCAGGCCCAAAATGCCGCTTGGCAGCAGATCCTTGTTGTACTGTTCTTCCATTTCCACGCCGTCGAGAATCATCTGCTTGATTTCCGCCGCGAACTCCTCGGTTTGGAGGTCTTCGTTTTCTTCCAGCACGGTGAGGATGAGGTTGATGCCGAACTTCAGGTGCAGGCTTTCGTCGCGGATAATCCAGTCCATCAGGCTGCCGAAATTGCGCATGAGGTTGCGCTGGCGGAACGAAAGCGCCACCATGAAGCCGCTGTAAAACCAGATGCCCTCAAGGATGATGTTGTAGGCGATAAGGTTGCGGACGAAATCTTTTTTGCCTTCGGTAGTGGTAATATCAAGCGTCTCTTCGGTCATGCGCTTGATAAACTTGGTTTCGAACTCTTCCTTCTTAGCCATGCTTGGGATGTCGACGTGCGCGGCGTAGGCCTTGTCGCGGTCGATCGGGAAGGTTTCGAGCACGTACTCGAAGCTCATGCAGTGGTTGGCTTCCTCCCACATCTGTTTGGCGAGGTACAAGTGGCACTCGGCGGCGTTCACGTACGGGTACACGCCGAAGGCCAGCGCCTTGTTCACCAGCAGTTCGTTCGGGTTGAAGTAGCTCATGAGGAATTCCAGCGCGTGGCGCTCTTCGTCCGTCATTTTTTTCCAGTCGGCAAGGTCTTGGCCAAGCTGGATTTCGTTTGGGAACCAGGTGTTACTCACCGCCTGGTCGTAAAGGTCCATCGCCCACTGGTAATGGATTGGTTTAAGAAGTAGCCCGTCTTGGATACCTGTTCCGAGAATGCCTGCCATAATGACTATTTATTCCTTTCGTTATGATTGTTTTTAAGAAGTTCATGAGATTACTCCCTACTGACAGCCTTCGCACATGGTGAGGTCGGCTGGGTCGAGCGGTGCGGCGACCTGGCCGTTAGCCTTCGCCTCGTCGTCGGCCTGCTGCTGCGCGTTTTCCATCGCCTTTTTAATCGCTTCTAATTTTTCGTCCAGTGACATTGTGTCGTCGATGATAGTGCTTGCGTTCATACCCATGGTGATGCCCTCCTTTTATACCGTTTGCTTTTTCGCGAACCCGAAGCCAGCTTTGCGCGGGCCGGTACCGGTTTCGGCTTTGTTAACTTTGACCGTGCTCTGTTCTGCCTGGTGGCGCGGCTTGACGTGCAGGTAGTACGTCGTCTTGAGCCCCTTCTTCCAGGCGGTGCTGTAAATATTCACGTATTCGTCGATGTCGCGCGTTTCCAGGTACATGTTGCGGCTGATTGCCTGGTCGACCCACTTTTGCGCGCGCGCTGCTACCTCTATAAAGGCGTACGGGCTCAGCTGGAAGCTGGTTTTATACACGTCGCGGATGTGCTTCGGAATCGCCTCGATCTGCTGGATGTCGCCCTGGGTGCGCAACACTTCGTCTTTCACGTCGTCCCAGATGCCCAGCTTTTTGAGGTCGTTCACCAGGTTGACGTTGACTTCCAGGAACTTGCCGCTAAGGGTACTGCGGCTGAAGATTTGCGCGAACTGCGGGTCGATGCCCGGCGTGGTGCCGGCCACATGCGCAATGTTGGCGGTCGGCGCGATCGCCATAAGTGTGGCGTTGCGCATGCCCTTCTTTACCTTGGCGCGGAGGCTTTCCCAGTCGAGACGCGTTTTGCGGTTGATGTCGACCTTTACTTTGCGATCCTGCGCCAGTTCATCCAGCGTATCGATCGGCAAAATCCCTTTGCTCCAGCCGCTTCCCTTGAACGTCGGGTAGCTGCCGAGTTTTTGCGCCAGGTCGGCCGACTCGTCGATGGCGTTGTAGCTGATGAATTCCGTCAGCTGGTCGATCAGGTCGTAGGCCTCCTCGCTTTCGTAGCTGTAGCCCAGCTTTTCAGTCACGTCGGTAAAGCCCATCAGGCCAAGGCCGAGCGCGCGGTTTTGCAGGTTGCTGTTCATCGCCTCAGGGATCGGCGTGTTAGTGATGTCGCACAGGTTGTCGAGCTGGCGGATAGCGCTTTTCGTGCTGGCAGCCAGGCGGTCCCAGTCCCAGGTCTTGTCTTCCCTCAGGTGTGCCGCCAGGTTGATGCTCACCAGGTTACAGACGGCCGTGTTGTTCTCATCCTGCGGCAGTGTAATTTCAGTACACAGGTTGGAAAGGTGGATCGTGCTAGTGTTGTTGTTCAGCGCGCGGACGTTAATAGTGTCCTTCCAGGTCAGCCACGGATGAGCGGTCGCCTGCAGCGCGATCAGGATATCCTTGAACTGCTGGCGTGCCGGGATCTTGGCGAACTCGCGCATTTCTCCCTTTTCGGCCATTTTTATATATTCTTTGTAGCGGGCCGAAAATTCCTCGCCGTACAGTTCTGGCAAGTCTTTTACCTCGGCCGGGTCGAACATGTACCAGTCCTGGTCTTTTTGCACGCGCTTCATGAACTCGTCGCTCATGAACACGGCAGTATTAGCCAGACGGGTGCGAAGGTACGGGTCGCCGGAGTTTTGCTTGAGATCAAGGAATTGCGGGAAGTTAAGATGCCAGTTTTCCATGTACATGGCGGCCGCGCCGGCTTTTTTGCCCTTGCGCGACACGGCAAACAGTGCCGTGTCGATCATCTTCATGAACGGGATCGGGCCGGTGCTTTCGGTGTTGGTGGTTTTTACCGGAGAGCCCGCGGCACGCAGCTTGTTAAGGCTGATACCGATGCCGCCGGTACCCTTGGCAATCCACATGACGTCGCGCACGCCTTTTGCGATCGATTCCATGTCGTCCTGCACTTCCAGCAGGAAGCAGTTGGAAAGCTGAGGGAATGAGCCGCCGGCGTTGACGCGGGTGCTGCCGCCCGGGACGTAATCGAGGTTGCTCATGTGCTGGTAGAAATCGATGGCGGCCGCGGTCGGGTCTTTTTCGTTGAAGGAAAGGCCCATGGCGATGCGCATGTGCGTAAACTGCGGCACTTCGATAGGCGCGCCGCTTTGCTTGCGGAGAGCGTAGCGGTTTTTGTTGGTTACCACGCCCAGGTACTTGCTTAGCTGGTCACGGCTCGGGTCGAGCGCTTTCGCCAGCTTCTTAATGTCGAATACTTTGCTGCTCATGCGTTCATCGAGCAGGCCGTCTTTTACCCCTTGCTTCAGGTATTCTGGGAATTTCTGCTCGTGCAGTTTTTTGAGCTCATCGTCGGTCTCGTAATCGCCCAGAATGTTTTTATAAATGTTCTTCAAAAGCAAACGCGCGGCGATCTTGTCGAAGTCAGGGTCGTCTTTTACGTTCTGCAGCGCCGTGTGAATGACCGCTTCGTCCAGCTGCTCGCTGGTAATGCCGTCGAACAGCGTCAGCTGCAGCTCGGTGGCGACTTGTACTACTTTTTGTATTTGATCAGGAAGCCCTTCGCTAGCCTTTACCAGCGCGAGGTTGATCTTGTTGGCGTCAAATGGTTCGCGGGTGCCATCTCGCTTTACCACATGAATTTCGCTCATCTTATATCCCCTGTGCTACGTTTATTTTTATACCCTCACACCCTCGCCTCTCTCAAAAAGCCGGGCGCAAAGAAGATACCGCTGTAGCGGCGCAAGTACCCTCCTTGCTAAATGTGTGTTTTTATTGAACGGCTACATATATAGCGTCTGACTATGACTATAGACGCTATATACGTGGTTTTCAAGCGTTTTGGCTGTGTTTTTATTACCACACGGTTTTTTACCCCTTATAGCGTTGTGTTTGTTATTTACAACGCTATATGTAGCGTTTTTTAATTGCTTTTACGCACATCTTGTGTTTGTTATAGTACATAGAGAGTAACAAAAGGAGCCCTATGCCCGTTTACGCTATCGTTCTCTTGCCGCCGGCAGATATCGAGCAAAAATCCATCGCCGCGAGCCGGCTACTAGAACAGTTCG
>CBIMUR010000030.1:0-6357 GCA_966247155.1 uncultured bacterium | reverse complement strand
TGGCCAAAACCTTTTTCTTCTACGACCTTGAAACCAGCGGGCTCGACCCGCGCTCGAGCCGGATTATGCAGTTTGCCGGCATCCGCACCGACATGGATTTGAACGTTATTGGCGAGCCGTACAACGTACTCGTAAAGCTGAGCGACGACACGCTACCTAGTCCGGAGGCGTTGATGGTCACGGGTATCACGCCGCAGCAAACGCAAATGGACGGCTACACAGAGGCGGAGTTTGCCGAGCTCATCACCAACGAAATCTGCAAAGAAGACACGGTGATGGTGGGCTTTAATAATATCCGTTTCGACGACGAATTTATTCGCTATCATTTGTGGCGCAACTTCCGCGATCCGTACGAGTGGTGCTGGAAAAACGGTTGCTCGCGCTGGGACTTGCTCGACGTAGTGCGGATGACGCGCGCGCTGCGGCCGGAAGGTATCACGTGGCCGGTGGTAGACGGCAAAGCGACCAACCGGTTGGAGCTTCTCACGAGAGAAAACGGCATCGACCATTTCAAGGCGCACGACGCGCTTTCCGACGTGGAGGCGCTGATTGCCGTGACCAAACTGATAAAAGAGAAGCAGCCACAGCTGTACGAGTACCTTCTGAAGCTGCGCGACAAAAACGAAGTGAAAAAGCTAGTGAACCTGGATGATAAAAAGCCGTTCGTTTACACTAGCGGCCGCTACGATGCCGAGCACAATAAAACTACCGTGGCATTTCCGTTGACGAGCGGCAAAAACGGCAACGTAGTCGTGTATGATTTGCGCTACGATCCGGCTGATTTCGTGAACCTTACACCCGACGAGCTGAAAAAGAAACTGTACGCCACCTGGGAAGAGCGCCAAGCGGAAGGCTTTAAAAAGCTGCCGGTGAAGGAATTGCAGTATAACCGCGCGCCGGCTGTAGCGCCGATGGGTGTGCTGGAGCAGGCCGATGGCTGGCAGAAGATACATTTGGAAAAAGGAACGGTAGAAAAGCACCTGAAGGCATTGCTTGCTTCTCCACAGTTTGCCGAGAATGTCCGCTCGCTGTTTGAAAACCGCGCCGGCTTCAAAAAATCACCCGACCCGGAGGCGCAGCTGTACGACGGCTTCGTGAACGACCGCGACCGCCTGCGGATCGAAACCGTACGTAACGCCACCGAACGCGAGCTGGCCGATTTCCACCCAGAATTTACCGACGAGCGCCTGAGCCCGTTGCTGCTGCATTACAAGGCGCGCAGCTTCCCGAAGACCCTCAGTGAGAGCGAATCGCGCGAGTGGGAGGGGTGGCGTGGCCGGCATATCGCGGCGCAAATGCCGGGTTTTGTGAAATCGCTGCAAAAACTTGCCGCTACGGAGACGGATGAGAACAAGCAGTTTATTTTGCAAGAGCTGCAGCTATGGGCAGAAAGTATCGTGCCGAGCGACACCTCAAGCCAGGATATGGACGCCTAGACTTGGCCGAAGCGGCGCTTTGGCATGCGCTTTTTACGCGCGGCGGCCTTGTGCTTGGCAGAGCGCCTAAGCGACAGGGAGTTGAGCGCTTCGATAGCCGTGAAACGGAACACTAACAGCCAGATGATGCTCGTGATAACAAGCAGCATGACGCTGGAAGGAATGGCGTAGCTAGTGCCGGGAATTTGGCCGACCAGCAGGAAAATCATCAGCGAATCAAGCACGCCCGACTTGACCAGAATCACCAAGAGAAGAAGCGATAGACCTGCAATGAGAGTGGCTTTTTTCATTTTCACACCTTTTTAGAAGCAATACTGAAAACAATATAGCACCCCTGTCAAAACTATGCAAAGATAAGCGTGATAGAGGCTGTATTTCGACATACGCATGTGGTATTATCAACAAGGCATAATCAATATCCAAAGGGGGTGGGATGGCATTTAATGCGGCCAGCGGATTGATAATAAGCATAATGACATTGCGTACGGCGGAGATTGCCGAGCGCATACGGGCGGTGGCTGCAGCGGGCTGTACGGGCCTTGGCTGGCGGCTGGATGATTTTTCTTCGCCGGGCAGCGAGCGGGAGATACCAAAACTGCTTCAGGAAACGGGCGTGCGGCTGAACGAAATAGAATTTTTTCGTGAATGGCTGGGAAAGGAAAACGACCCGGCATACCAAGCGAACGAAAAGCGGCTGTTCGAGCTGGCGCAGCGGCTGGGCGCGCGGCACGTCAACGTGGCGGTGTTTACGCCCTGCACGCCGAAAGAGTTGACGGCTGGGTTTAAGAAATTGTGCCGGCGCGCGGCCCCGTACGGGCTGATCGTGCAGCTGGAATTCATGCCGTACACGCCGCCGGTTGACACGCTGGCACGGGCGTGGCGGGTGGTGCGGCAAGCGGGCGAACCGAATGGCGGCCTGCTGGTAGACGCTTGGCACTGGGCACGCACGCCAGGCTCGGCCGGAGCGCTAAGTAGCGTACCCCCGGAAATGATCACGTCGGTGCAACTGGGCGACGTGCTGGCCACGCCGCTATCGAGCATTACCGAAGAATCGCGCCATCATCGCCAGGTGCCCGGCCGCGGCGCGCTGGACTTGCACGGTTTTTTGCGTGCGCTGCAAAACCATGGCGTGGAGGCGCCGCTATCGGTAGAAGTAATGTCGGACGAGCTGGACGCGCTGGCGCCGCACGAGGCAGCAAGGCAGGTGGCCGAAGGCGTGAGGGCGGTACTAAGTAAAATGGGTAGCAACGGAGCGGTGGCATAATGTGGTATTTGCTTATACTTATTCATCTGGCGGGCACGGTTGGTTTCAACCTTTTGCTGCGGCGCTCGATGCTGCGCCGGGCCGACCAATGGTTTACGGCGACGGTGCTGCAGACCGGCCTGTTTTTGCCGTTTTTGGTATTGGAAATCGTGCATCCTATCCAGCTTTCGGGGTATACGCCGTTCGCGCTGCTGCTGCTTGCCGTTGCGGTTACCATGCTGGTGGCGCTGCAATACTGCAACGTGAAGGCGCTACAGTACCTGGAAGCGAGCGTGTTTTCGGTGGTGTACAACGTGCGGATACTCTTTGCGACGCTGCTGGGGATGCTGCTTTTGGCAGAACCGATAGGCCCATGGGCGCTGCTGGGCGGTGGGCTGATATTTGCGTCGATTTTCATCGTGCGACAAAAAGGCGCCGGCGCCATCACGAAACACGGCCTACTATACGGGCTGGGCGCGGCGGCGGCTATCAGCATAATGAACGCGTGCGAAAAAGAGCTGATCCACCTGGTGGGCTACCAACAATATATTTTCCCGATGTTTGCCATTGCCACGGTGATAATGTGGGTAGTGGTGTTGTACCGCCGGACGCCCGCGCCGCTACATCTGCTGGTGCAACGGCAGAATTTGCTGCTGATGTTTTTGCGCGCGTGCGCCGGGATTGGTTTTTCGGCTGCGCTGATATTTGGGCCGCTAGCCGTAACCAGCTATCTTTCCAGCCTTAGCGTGGTGCTGGTGGTGCTTTTTGGCATGATATTCTTGGGCGAGCGCGACTACATGAAGTCAAAGCTGGCGGCGGCGGGCGTGGCGCTGCTGGGGCTGACGTGCGTGCTGATCGGCAACCTTACGTAGCCAGCTCGCTGAAAATGCGTTCGAGCTGCGCGCGGGTAAGCTGCCCGGGCGCGGACTGGCTGCTGGTAGAAAGCGGCGCGAAGATCAGTTCATTACCCCATAGCGTACCAAAAATACGCGTGGCGGCGCCGTGCGGCCCCATGCCAAGGACGATATGGCGCTTGCCCGCTTTTAAAAGTTGCGCCTGCAGCTGCAAAAGCCGCACGGCATCGGCAGGGCTATGGCAAAACGCGGCAACTTTGAAGATGTCTGGCTGGTGGAGGCGCATTTTTTGGACGATACGCCCAAGCGTGCTGCTAGCGGGCGTCTTTTCGTAGTTGTGATACGAGGTAATGAGCGGCATGCGTTTTGGTAATGAGGCGACGTGTTGCAGCTCTTCTTTTTGGCTGATGTCGAGGTCGAGCGTAACGGGCAGCCGGGCGAAGGAATCTATCAGGCGCAGGCGCTCTTCCAGCGGCATGCGGATAGGCTCGAGGTTTTGCCGCCGCAGCAGCACGATGATGCGCCCGGGCCATTTTTCTGCCAGCCGGGCGATAAACTCTGGCGTAGGGTCGGTAAGGTAGTCGAGCCAGATTTCGAAAAAGCCGTAAGCGCCCTGGTTTTTCTCGATAGCCGCCACGGCGTCTTGCTGGGTATTCGTAATGATAGGTAGGCAATACTTCGGCTGCATTATTTGGACTCCATATTGTTTTTGAGTGCCGCCGTTAGCAGCTCCTCGCTGACGGTTTGGTTGAAAACGGCCGTGCCGATGCTTTCAAGCAGCGTGAATTGTACTTTGCCGTGCTCGTTCTTTTTGTCGCCGCGCAGCTTGGCGAGGATGTCTGCCAATGGCAAATAGGGAATAGCAACCGGCAACTGTGCGGCCGCGATGCCTTCGCGGATGCGCGTGACGTCGGTGCGTGCCAGGTAGCCGGCGCGATGTGACAGTTCGGCTTCGGCTACCATGCCGATGGCAACGGCTTCGCCATGCAACAGCGGGCGCGAGGTCTGCCAACTGAGCGACTCGACGGCGTGGCCGATAGTGTGGCCGAAGTTCAGGATTTTACGCAGCCCCGCTTCGGTTTCGTCGCTTTCTACTACTGCCGCTTTAATGCGGTTGGACGTGGCAACTAGCTCGGCGCGGTGTTCTGGAAGACAGGTCGTAATATCTTGCTTTATCAGCTTATTCCAGTAAACCTCATCGTGAATGAGCCCGTGTTTGAGCATTTCGGCGTAGCCTGCACGCAGCTCGCGCAAAGGCAGCGTGGCGAGGGTGGCTGTGTCTGCCACGACGGCCACAGGCTGGGCAAAGGTGCCGACGAAATTTTTCAGGCCGGCAAAATCCACGCCCGTTTTGCCGCCGATGCTGCTGTCTACTTGTGCCAGTAGCGTGGTAGGCAGATGGGCGAAGGCGATACCGCGCATGTAGGTAGAGGCGGCGAAGCCCGCCATGTCACCCACGACGCCGCCGCCAAGCGCTAGTACCAGCGATTTGCGGTCGCAACCGGCATCATGCATTGTCTGCCAGATGGCTTGTATCGCCCCGAGATTTTTGTGCTCCTCTCCCGCTTTGACGGCGTGCAGCCCCCAGCCTTTTGGCAGTGCTGCCGCAAGCGCGGGCAGCCACAGCTTCTCGACGTTCGTATCGGTAACGACGAAAATTTTAGAATACGTGCCGAGTTGTAATAGTTCGGCGGCATCGCCCAGCAGGCCGTCGCCGGTGATAATAGGGTAATCGCGGGAGCTGGCGGGCACGTGCACGGTGAGGCGGTGTTCGCTCATGCCGCGGCGTTCCCGGCAATCGCCATCAGCTCATCGAACTGCGCCCATGTGACCTGTTGTTTTTGGTCGGTAAGGGCGTTTGCCGGGTCGTGGTGTACCTCGATAATGTAGCCGTCCACAATCTCGCCGGAAGCGACTTCCATCATTTTGTACACGTTTGGCACGCTACCGCCGGTGTGCGACGGGTCGAAGACAATGGGTACGCCGGTCGCTTTTTTGACGCGCGCGGCCATGGCAAAATCAGGCACGTTGCGCAGCCCTAGCGGGTTGTCACCGGTGGGAGCGAAACCGCGGAAGCAGTTGAGCAGGCGCTCCTTTGGCAGCCCGGCCGACAGTACGTGGCCGATAATGCCCTCCCAGTGGTCTTGGTTGGGCCACGGCTGGTTTTTAACCATCAGGTATATGCGCGGGTCGGTAGCGGCGACGCGGGCGATTTCGCGCTGGACGATGTGGTTTTGGTTGCGCGCGCCGATCCACAGCAGCAGCTTGCCGTCTTTTCCTAGGTGCGGCAAAACGGTGTCTGCGACGCGCTGTGCTTGCTCGGGCATAATTACTTCAAGGCCTGGGTTTATGCCCGCTTTGGCTGCGCGTACTAAAAGTGGCAGTCCCTTCTCGCCGAGGCCGTCGAAGCCGGGTTTGGTGCGCGGCTTCCATAGGTTGACACGCAGGAAATCGACGCCGCGTTTCTTCGCTTCCGCGATGGCGGTGTCTATTTGCTCTTCCGACTCTGCGGCGCAAGGGCCGGCAATGATGATTGGCGTGTTCATTTTCCTCCTTTTATGTGGCATATTCGTTTCGTAGTTGCTGGAAATATTCGTTAACGTGATGAAGGTCGAGGCGCTTTCGTGCCGCGCGCGCATGGGCGGTGATCTCGGCTTTGGTAGGGATGGCGGCGACGTTGCCTAGCCGCGTGCACTGCAACCCGGCGGCGATGTTGGCAAAGTGAGTACAGCGACGGTGGCTCCACTTTTGGAGTAAACCGTAGGCAAACGCACCCCGGAAGATATCGCCCGCGCCGCAGGTATCGACGATCTTGGCGAGTTCG
>CBIMUR010000029.1:0-6455 GCA_966247155.1 uncultured bacterium | reverse complement strand
TTAGGAAGGCTCAAATTGCTCTCTCCAGCCGAAGCATTTAGTCCGATATATCTTGACCTTGGCAGTAAGGCTACTCACGCCGCTCTAGATACTTACGCTGAAATAACTCGGTCAGAGCCGCCCACAGAAAAGACCATAGAGTTGATAGCGCGCATATACACACTCGCACTGGCAACGCCCGCTTTTCTCGCCAATCAGCAGCCCGAATTATGGCTAGATACCAGAATGAAGCGGCTGTTCCCCAATTATAGTTGGGAGGTCGACAGTATAGAGCCAAACTGAAAATCCCAGGGATAAACCTGGGATTTTCAGTTTGTATCAAACCGTGGTGCGCGAGAGAGGACTTGAACCTCCACGAGCATAATGCTCACCAGCCCCTCAAGCTGACGCGTCTACCAATTCCGCCACTCGCGCATAGGGGTTAACCTGGACGATTATAGCGTAGTTACGGCGTTTTGTAAACTGACTTTTGGCTGACGCTCCAGTCGACGACGTTCGAAAAACGGTCGTATGCCGAGACTAGCTTGGCCGACGGATTAACCGAATGGACATGTTTGTTGACTACGTATTCGATGGATGCCTGGTACAGTCCTATAGCCGGAACGTCGTTGAGCCATTGCCGAGCGAACGCCTTGTATTTGGCATTGCGCAGCTCCGGCTCAACGCGGGCACGGGCGCTCGCCAGGGCTGCGTCGGCGTTGGCGTTGGCGTAATTAGAGAAGTTGTAGCCGTTCATGCCAATTTGCGACGAGTGCCAGTACGCGTAGACATCCGGGTCAGCACCAATGAACAGCTCGTAAAGCAGTACGTCGTAATTGCGCTGCTGCAACACCTCCCGTACGAAATTCACGCCCGGGTCTGTCGTGTCTACCACGTTCGTGTTCACCGTCACGCCCAGCTTGCGCCACTGGCCGGCCAGCACTTCAAGCGCCTTTTCGTACTGGGTATTGCGAGTGGTTGCCACGGTAAGCGCAAGTTTTTGGCCGGCTTTTTCACGCACGCCGTCCTTCAGCTTCCAGCCAGCCGCGTCGAGTAGTTTCGCCGCCGCGCCGGCATTTGGCGCAGGCGGGCGCGGCACGTCGGTGCCCGTCACCTGGCCGGTAATAAATGGCAGGTCGAGCGCCCCGACTTTCATGGGCAGGCTTTTGCGGATCTCGCCCGTATCAGTGGCAAGCCGTAATGCCTGCCGGATCGTCTTATCCTGCAGCAGCGGCGATTCGGTATTGAACAAAGCGTACACGCCGCTGTTCATGGGCTGGGTAATGATGCGGTAATTGTGCGCGTCGACCAGCGACGAATCAACCCCCACAAGATCGGCCGCCGCGCTCACCTCGCCCGTCCGAAGCGCCCGCACGATCGATTCCTGCTTGTCATACGCGTGGATCTCCATGCGGCTCAGCATTGGTTCGCCGCCATAGTATTTATCAAATGCCGTCATACGTATGACCTCGTGGCCAGATTTCGCGTCGGCTGCCTGCAAAAGATTGAAACTGAACGGACCGCTACCTACCGGCGCCCGGCTGAACACATTCTCGCGGATCGCGCCCGGCGCGACCTTGCCCAAAATATGCTCTGGCAGCACAGGGAACGTCAGCGCGTTCGGAAACGCCGCGTACACCGCTGGCAAATGAAATTGCACCGTCGTGTCGTCGAGCGCCTGCACCTTGATATCCTGCCAGTTTATCCGTAACGGCGAGCGGGTTTCCGGGTTCTTAATAAGGTTGATCGTAAACGCCACGTCCTTCGCGGTCAGCCGCGCGCCGTCGTGCCACACCACGTTCGGGCGTATTCTAACGGTATAGACGGTATTCGTTGGATCAACCGCCATGCTTTCAGCCAGGTCGCCATGGGCGTGCCCGGTGTCATCGTACGAGTAAAGCGAAGAAAACAGCAGCCGGCTGGCAGCGATCTCGGCGCTAGAAGCAGCATACAGCGGATTAAGCGTGTCAATCGGGCCCAGCGACGCCTCGGCATACGTCCCGCCGCGGGCAGCCGCCATGGTTTGGTAGCTGTTCTGAAACCACACGAACTGCACCCCCACCGCGACGATCATCACGCCCACCAGCAGCAGCCAGCCAATGATATGCCGCCGCACGCTGCGGATGTTATCAAGCCGGGTGACGATGAATTTGCGCGCGTGCCGCGTCGTAGCGCCTTCGGCTTTTTTGACACGCTTGGAAAACCGCTTGCTGTCAAACGTTAGCTTTTGAAACTGCCTCCACCCGCGCTTCTCGTCTGCCATGCGGCGTCCCTACAAGTTAAATGCCGGCAGCAGCAGCCCTATCAAAATGGAAAGCACAAACACGACCGCCAAAACGACCGTCGCCTCGAATAAGTTTTTGTCGAGCCCGCGGCGCGTCGTGTAAAGCTCTCCCGACGCGCCAAACCCGGCCCCAAGGCTCGCGCCGCGCTGCTGCAGCAAAATGGCGAGCATCATCAAAACCGCCGAACCAAGCGTCACGATCTGCAAGATACTGTCAATATTCATTATTTTTCCTCCTGTCGGCGTATATACTGTAATTCCAATGCGCTACTTACTATATAGTTTATCAGACTTAGCACGATTCCCGTAAGTACCGAGTTCCAAAATGTCATGTGCAGCCCCGGCGCCAGCATCAGCGACACGTAAACCATAAGGCCGTTGACGACAATCGTGAACAACCCCAGCGTCAGTAAAATCGCCGGCAGCGACAAGATAATGACGATCGGGCGCAGCACCGTGTTGATAAGCGAGAAAATCAAACCGGCCATCAGGAAGACCGGCACGCCCATCTCTACCTCAATGTCGTGATACCCCGTTCCCAAAATCCGGAAGGCTATCCATAGGCCGAAGGAATTCAAAATCCACCGCAGGACAAATACGAAAAATTGTTTTTTCATAAGCTCCTTCCACTATACCGGCATTTTACAGTTCTGTCGAGAGGCGGGCGCTGAGATTGGCGTGGCCGCTGTCGGTAATCAAGATATCGTCCTCGATCCTTACGCCGATTCCCTCTTTAGGAACGTAAATACCCGGCTCAACCGTCAGCACCATGCCGGGTTGCAGAAACCGCGGCGCGCCCAAGCTGTCGTGTACGTCGGCGCCAAGGCCGTGGCTGATCGCGTGCGGGAAATATTTGCGGTAGCCGTCCTCGTCGTCGTACGATTTCAAGAGCCCCACCGAAAGCAGCGTTTTTTTCATAATGCCATCGACATCGCGCTGGTACTGCTCGATAGGAAGATCCGGCCCGAGCAGTTGGATAATCTCTTGGTGGGCACCACGGACGGCGGCATGCAGTTCTTTCTGCCGCTTGGTCGGCTCGCCAAGCGCGTAGGTACGGGTGATGTCTGCCGCGTAGCCCTTGTACTTCGCGCCAATGTCCATAAGTAACAGCTCACGCTTTTTGAGCTTCGTATCGTTGCGCACGTAGTGGAGCGTACTGGCGTTCCTGCCCGTAGCGACGATCGGGTCGTAGGCGTGCCCTTCGGCGCCCTGCGAGCGGAAGTAATAGGTAAATTCCGCCTCGGCTTCATACTCGTATTTCAGTTCGGGCAGCCTGGCTTTTACCAGCTCGAACGCATCCATGGTCAGGCTAATTGCCTTTTTCATGCGGGCGATTTCTTCCGGCTGCTTTATAGCCCGGAGCTTCGCCAGGTCTTTGCGGCAATCGTGCACCGAGTTGAAAATGCGGCCAAGCGTTTCATGCATTTTTTTCGGCGCGGGGTTGAGCGTAAATTCAAAATATTCCACGTGCGGATGGTCGCCGAGCGCATATGCCATGCTGTGCTTTTTGGCCATGCCGCGCAAAAGCTTCAGGGCTTCGTCTTGCGATATCACGTCGTCCACGCCGCTGATTTTACGGGCTTCCTCTGGCGACAGGCCGCCGTCGAACACTTCTTTCACGTCGCTCAGCTCCGGCGCCACTAGCCAGCTTTTCTCGCGCAGCCCGTCCATTATCAGCCACCAGTCGGGCACCTCTATGCCGGTCAGCCACCAAAAATTCGCCTCTTGCTCAAACGCAAACGCCATGTCGTTGCCGCGCTGCATTTCCGCGTACGCTGAAAAAACGGCGATGCCGCCTTTTAGTTCGGCAGCAAGCCGCTGGCGATTAGAAACGAAAAGATTGCCCATATACTTTTATGATACACGCCCGGGCCAGGTTCGCCCACCCCTACCCAGCAACTATTTTACGGTCGCGTAGTAATTCATGCCGTAGCGCGAGCCCCACTTTTGGGAAGCAGCGTCAAACCCTTCGACGCTGCCGCTATCGCAAAGAGCATCAACCTCACTGTCTATCCGCGGCTGGGCTTCGAGGTGCGCCAACACGTACGTTACCGGGGCGCCGTCTTTCGTGCAGGTAGCCTTCATGTAGGCTTTTACGGGCTCGCCGCCGCTCGTGCCGCAATTGCCGCCGCTATCCGATACGCAGTCCGACGGGTCGGCAATAGTCTCTTTCAGCACCTCGGCCGTTTGCAGGCAGGAGAAAATGGAAGCCGGGTACGAGCCGCTGGGGCCGGCGTTGAAAAAGCCGTTGCCGTGGCCAGCATACCCGCAGCCGCTCGTGCTGCCAACGAAGTCGTTTTTCTTCAGGGCATAGGCATTAAGCGCCGCGGCAATTTGCGAAACGTCGCTTTTGCGCTGGTTGTCGCGCGTCCGCTGCTGGTAGCCAGGCACCGTGAATGCCACGATACCGGCCAAAATGCCAATAACGACGATAACGACCAACAGTTCGACGACCGTAAAGCCACGTTCGCCGTTGAAATGAGCCGTTAGAGCACCCGCTTTTTTCCATGCCATCGTACCGCCACTATAGCACAAGCGTTATTTGGCCGGCAAATACTTGGCTAGAAGCTTGGCTTTTGCCTGGCCGACCGCTGCCACTAGCTGCTCTTCGCTGGCGTTCTGCACCGCGCGGAGGCTACCGAAGGTGCGGATCAGCTTGCGCCGCGTCGTCGGCCCGATGCCGGGAATTTCCTCTAGGTTGCTGGCAGTTTGTTTTTTGCGTTTTAGCACCGTATGGTAGCTCACGGCAAAGCGGTGCGACTCGTCGCGGATGCGCTGGAACAGCTTCACCACATCGGAGTAACTGCTCACCAGCGGCGCGCCGCGCAGGTTTTTGGAATGCGAGCCGGCGTTTATCTGCCCAGCGTGGAGGTTGACGATATAGTACTCGCCCGAGGGCATGACGCTCACGCCGGCGACCGGTTCTTTGCGAAGCGTTTCCAGCATGGCCGTGCCGATATGAGAGCGGGTCCGGTGGACGATCATTTCTTCTTCGCGTTTGGCAATGCTTATCGTCGGAATGTCGAGGCCGCGCTCTTCCAGCGCCCGCAACGCCGCGTCCAGCTGGCCTTTGCCACCGTCGATGAGGATAAGGTCGGGCCTGCCCCACTCTTTTATGTTTTTTTCGCTGCCACGCCGCAGCAGCGTTTCGTACATGTTATAGTAATCATCGTTTTGCTGCAGCTTGGCCTTAAATTTGCGGTAGTTCGCGCGGTCGGATACGCCGTTGGTAAACGCTACCATGCTGGCCACCACGTTGGTACCGCTCATGTGGGAGATGTCGTACCCCTCTATGCGCGCCGGTGTTTTGGAAAGACCCAGCAGATCGCGCAGGTCGCTGAGCGCCTTGTCTTTGCTGATGTTCAGAAATTCTTTGTCGCCAAACATGATGCGCCGTTGCAGCTCGCCAAGGTCGCGCAGCTTGTTGCGGAGCAGCGCGGCGTTTTCAAAATCGTGCAGGCGCGCGGCGGTTTTCATCTCGCGCTCCAACTCACGGGTCAAGGTCTTTCGCCCGCCCTGGAAATAACGGATAAGCTTTCGTAACGTCGCTTTGTATTCCTCGCTACCCGTACCTGGCCGCGGGTCAAGGCCAATATGCGCGTCGAGGCTCGGCCGTTCGCCGGGCTTGGGCGGTTTGGTGTAATACGGGAAAATCTTGCGCAGGTAGCGCAGCGCCTTTTTAATAGCAAAACCGTTGTAGTACGGGCCAAAATATTCCGCGCCATCATCCAGCGGCCCGCGCGTAAACGTGACGGTCGGCCACTCACTCTTCATATCGATCCGCACGAACATCTGCGATTTGTCGTCGCGGAGCAATATGTTGTAGCGCGGCATGTAGCGCTTAACCATCTCGCTTTCTAAAAATAGCGCGTCGATCTCACTTTCCGTTTCTGTCCAATCAGTGTCGTGTATTTCCGCCACTAGCGCGCGGGTTTTTGCGTCCATGTCGCGCGTGCTTTGAAAATACTGGCGCACGCGGTTTTTCAGCACGGCCGCTTTGCCCACATAAATAATCTCGCCCGTCACCGATTTATGAAAATACACGCCCGGGCTGCGCGGCAGGGTTTTTAGTTTGTTTTCGAGCGCCTTGTTCACTCTTTTATTATACCCCGCGGAGCAAATCGGCCAGTTTGCGCGCGGTGGTAACGTTGCGGATCGTCAGGCTTTTATACAGCGGCGTGCCAACCGAGCG
>CBIMUR010000028.1:0-6736 GCA_966247155.1 uncultured bacterium | reverse complement strand
TACTCCTAACGTGTTTGCTATGCAAGCTTCCTGTAACAAGAGTATACTGAATGTATGAAAACCAAACTTCTCATATTTGGTATAACCGGCGATCTAAGTCGGCGTAAGCTATTGCCGGCGCTGCAATCCGTGGTGGCAACCGGGCAATTTGACAGCCTGGAAATCATTGGCGTATCGCGCCGGGAGATCACGGTGACAGAGTTACTGGGGGCGGCCGGAGAAAGCGCTTTAAAAGACAGGTTGCGCACATTTTCCATGAACGTCGCCAAAGCGGAAGAATACGCGCGCTTGAAGCAATTTGTTGCGCTGGAAAAAGATGAACAGCTGCTCGTTTATCTTTCCGTCCCGCCCGGCGCTGCCACGCAGATCGTCGATTTCCTGGGCGAAGCCGGGCTGAATATGCCGAACGTAAAAATTTTGTTCGAAAAGCCATTCGGGGTCGACCTGTCCTCGGCAAAAGACATAATTTCGCGGACGGCGCGCTACTATGAGGAAGAGCAGATTTACCGTATCGACCACTACCTGGCGAAAGAAATGGCGCAGAATATCGTGGCTTTGCGTGGTGGCAACGCGCTGCTGGGCCACATTTGGAACAAGGCGGCGATCGAGAAAATCGAGGTACTGGCGCTGGAAAAAATCGGCATCGAGGGCCGGGCTGGCTTTTACGAACAGGCCGGGGCGCTGCGCGACGTGGTGCAGGGACACCTGATGCAGCTGTTGGCGCTGGTGCTGATGGATATCCCGCCGGAACTCAACTGGAAAAAACTGCCCGAAATGCGCCAAAAAGCGCTGGAAGCCATGCTGCCGGCCCGGCCGGAAAACGCCATCCGCGCCCAGTACGATACGTACCAAACAGAGGTAGAAAACCCTGGCAGCCAGACCGAAACGTTCGTGAAAGTCGGGCTGGAATCGCGCGACCCGCGCTGGGAGGGTGTGCCGCTGGTACTTATAACCGGCAAGGCGCTGGATAAAAAGACCACTGAAATCCGCGTCCATCTGCGCCGCCAGCACGAGGCCGAAAGCAACTGCATTACGCTGCATATCCAGCCGGACGAAGGCGTGGAGATGGAGCTTTTTACCAAAAAACCGGGCTACGAACGCGCGTTTGAAACGCAAAAGCTGGCCTACAAATACCCGGAAGACGCCGTGTTACCCGACGCGTACGAACAGGTGCTGGTGGATGCCATCCGCTCGCAAAAAAGCCTGTTTACTTCCAGTGACGAGGTGCTGCGCAGCTGGCAGATTCTTCAGCCGTTGCTGGATAGTTGGAATATGCAAAATGACCCGCTGGAAGTTTACGGCCACGGCACGCGGGCGGGTGGCCTTACTTAGTGCTTTCGTCCTCTATAGGACTCATCAGTATACCTAGGAAGGTTTAGAGCACTAGCGCAGAAACCGGTAGTATGGGGGGGGCGGCCGGCAGGTGCGCCGGCCGCCCACGCTCAGAGGCCACGATACTCCAGGCTCCACGCCCAGAGTAGGATTGTAACCACCAGCGCTACAACGCTGATGGTCACGATCCAGAACCGCTTACGTGCGGTCATGGCCTCGCCTCCTTTCGTCGCCTGCCGAAGCACCAGGCTTCGCTCCACCCTTGTGGAGGATTAATATTATAAGTATAACTTGTAGTATTGTCAAGCAGAAAGCAATTACACATACCATATGTAGCGTGTAGTATTTTAAACCTCCACTATATATAGCGTTTTTATACGCAATCGTGTTATAATGAAATCCCATGGAGAAGACAATCGACATGGGACCAAAAGAAAAATATATCTTTGTAACTGGGGGTGTGCTCTCGGGGGTAGGAAAAGGGATCACCGCGGCCAGCATGGGTGCCGTCTTGCAGGCCAAAGGTGCGACCGTTTCAATTCAAAAGTGCGACCCGTATCTCAACGTAGATGCGGGCCTTTTGAATCCTGCGGAACACGGCGAATGTTTCGTTACCAAAGACGGCGCCGAAACGGATTTGGACCTCGGGCATTATGAGCGTTTTTTAGATTTGGAGCTGACGCAGAAAAACGCGACGCTTTCGGGCAGGCTGCTGCAAGAACTTATTGCTGATGAGCGTGCCGGCAAATTCGGCGGCAAAACGGTGCAGCTGGTGCCGCACCTCACCCAGGCCATCCAGCGGGCGATCGAAGCGGCGGGCAAGGGCAGCGATATCCACATAGTGGAAATCGGCGGTACGGTGGGTGACTATGAAGGGCTGAGCTATATCGAGGCAATCCGTGAATTTTCGCAAAAAGTCGGGCGAAAAAACTGCCTTTTCGTACACGTGGTCTACGTACCATTCATTGGCACGAGCAAGGAATTCAAGACCAAGCCGGCTCAAAATGCCCTCAACGACCTGCGCGGCTTTGGCATTGTGCCCGACAGCGTCATCGTGCGGTCGGATAACTCCGCACCGGCGAGCGTGGCGGAAAAAATCAGCTTGTTCGGCGGCGTGCCTTTAGAGAACGTCCTGCTGATGCCCAACGTCGACACCGTATTCCGTATTCCGCTGCTGATAGCGAAAAATGGCATAGGTAAACTGCTGACTGAGTTTTCAGGCATTAAAAAGAAGCCGGACCTTTCGAAATGGGAAAGAATCATCAAGGCGCAAACCGTACGGCCAGGAAAAACCGTTACCGTCGGTCTGGTGGCGAAATACATGGACAACGAGGATACGTATCTTTCGGTGACAGAAGCTTTGAAGGCGGCGGCGTGGCAGGAAAATATCGGTCTGGACATACGATGGATCAATGCGGAAAAAGCAGGCGAGAAAGAGTTCGCCAGCGTTGACGCGTTACTGGTGCCGGGCGGCTTTGGCGCGCGGGGAGTAGAGGGAAAGATCGCCGCAGCAGATTACGCGATGAAGCGGAATGTGCCGTACCTGGGAATCTGTCTGGGTCTGCAAGCAGCGGTAATCGCAGCCGCGCGGGCTGCTGGGCTGAAGGACGCTAACAGCAGCGAATTTGGCGATGGCGAACATGACGTCGTGTATATCATGGAAGGGCAGGCCGGGAAAGAATCGACAGGCGGGACGTTACGGCTTGGGGATTACCCGGCCAGGCTCGCGAAAGGCTCGAAGGTCGCGACAGTCTACGGGAGTACGAACGTTATCGAACGTCACCGTCATCGCTACGAAGTGAACCAAAAATTTGCGCGCGAGATTGAAAAAGGCGGCCTGAACATCTCCGGCACGTCGCCGGACGGCAAGCTGGTCGAGTTCGTAGAGGCGCCGGCGAACAAATATTTCGTGGCGACCCAGGCCCACCCCGAGTTCAAGAGCCGGCCCATGCGGGCGCACCCGCTGTTCGTAGGGCTGATGCGTGCCGCCAAGCGATAGACATTGACAAATCTTGTATAAAATGCTAATGTTAATAGTGTAAACGGTAAAAACAAACATGACCGAAGAAGAATCACAAAGCACTACTATCACCAACGACGACCTCGACGTCCTGCGCGTGTTGCTCCACAACGTTCGCGGGCTTAGCGCCATTTCGACGGCCGCCAGCTATACGCTGACGGGCGACGAATCGGCGGAATAGTCGCGCATATTCATCACCTCTGTTATACTAGGGGACGATGGACAAGAAGATTTCTCAAATCGTAGAGCAGCTGTTTGGCGTTGCTGCTGAAGTAACCCTTACGCGCCCCGACTCACAATTCGGCGACTACGCGACCAACGTGGCGCTGCAGCTGGCAAAAAAAGTCGGCCGGAGCCCGCGCGACGTAGCTGAACAAATTGCCGGTGAACTAAAAAAAGACTCGGTCGAGGCCGAGGTGGCCGGGCCAGGATTCATTAATATCCGCCTTAGCGATACGGCGCTGCTGGAAGCGACGGGCGCGGAACCTGCCAAAACGCTGGCAGGCAAAACGTTCGTGCTGGAATACTCCGACCCCAACCCGTTCAAGCCGCTGCACGCCGGGCACCTGTATACCACACTGGTGGGCGACACGATCGCGCGGCTGGTAGAGCGCGCCGGGGCTGAAACTATCCGCATAAACTACGGCGGCGACGTGGGGCTGCACGCGGGCAAATGCATGTGGGCAATCGTGCGCTACCTTGGCGGTGAGTACCCGGAAAAGCTAGAAGAAGTCGCGGAAGCCCAGCGAGCGACGTGGCTTGGCGCGCGCTATGTAGAGGGCAATACTGCCTACGAGGCTGATGAAACTGCCAAGGCGGAAATCATCGCCATGAACAAGCGGGTTTACCAGCTGCACGCCGAGAACGACCATGATTCGCCGTTCGCACGGATTTATTGGACATGCCGCCAGTGGAGCTACGAGTATTTCGCCACGCTGTACCAGCAACTGCAGGTAGCACCGTTCGCGCGTTACATTCCTGAAAGCGAAGTCACGCCGCTGGGCGTCCGGATCGTGCAGGAGCAGCTGGAAAAAGGCGTGTTTGAGATGAGCGACGGCGCGGTGGTGTTCAAGGGCGAGAACCACGGCCTTCATACCCGCGTATTCATTAACGGCGAAGGCTTGCCAACGTACGAAACCAAAGACGTGGGGCTGAGCTTGACGAAGTGGCGCGACTACCAGTTCGACCAATCGATTATCATTACGGCGAACGAGCAGGAGCAGTACATGCAGGTGGTAATAGCGGCGATAGGGCAGTTCGCGCCCGAGCCGGCACGGCGTACTAAGCATTTGACGCACGGCGTGGTAAAGCTGAAGGGTGGCGTGAAGATCAGCTCGCGTAAGGGTAATGGCCCGTCGGCGCTCGACATTTTGGCAGCCGCGCGCGAGGCCGGCGCGGAAACGGGTACCAACCCGAGCGAAGAAACCATCCTGGCGGCGGTAAAGTACGCCTTCGCGAAAAACCGTATCGGCGGCGATATTATTTACGACCCGAAGGAATCCATCGCGCTGGAAGGCAATAGCGGGCCGTACCTGCAGTACGCGCACGCCCGGGCGCGCAGCATTTTGAAGAAGGCTACCGTGGTACCGGCGGATCTTTCCGGCATGAGCCTGGAGCCGGGCGAGCGGGCCTTGGTGCGAAAACTCGGCGAATACGCCGAGGTGGTAGAGCGCGCCCAGGCCGAGCTGCTGCCGCACCATATTTGTACCTACCTGTACGAGCTGGCGCAAGAATTCAACCGCTTTTACGAAAAAAACCAGGTGGTAGGGAGTGAGCGCGAACGTGAACGTGTGGCGCTTGTGACGAAGTACGCCGATACGCTAAAGCGCGGCCTGGAGCTGCTTGGCATTCACGCGCCCGAGAAGATGTAGCCGCTTACGCTTGCCCCCGCATAAGCAAAACGGTATAGTTAATGGAGAACTATGACGACGAGTAACTTCGCACAATTTGGTTTCATTCGCCTAATCGTGCTTAGTGACGCCCCGGCATAGTTTTGACAATCCGCAAGAAGAAACGCCGCCGGGGACCGACCCGGCTTTTTGTTTCGCTTGCGGCGGGCAGCGGAGAGTCCGCGCCCACATTCACAACCCGGAGGAAAACGATGGAAGAGAACCCGCTAGAGAAGACGATCCTCGCCGCATTGCCAGTGGCGGGCGGTTCGTACCGGGCGCTGCGCAAGCGGCTGGCCCCGGAGGCACCGCTGCACGAGTTCGAAGAGGCATTGACCCGACTTCTCGGGGAAGGCCACGCAGTGTGGACGCTCGAGGGCCGGGCAGGGCTTGGCTGTCAGCGGCGTATCGTCATCGCTGCGGTCAGCTAACGGTTCGGCAGGAGCGGCGCGCACCTAGCGCCGCTCCTGCCGCCCGCCGTTTTCCTCCGGTACTTTCCACGTAGTACAATAGATACATGGCAGAAAAACGGACGGCAAAAGTGCGGGCGGCCGCGAAACGACGTGGTGCCAGGCACGTAAACGGCTTTCTTGAATTTATCCGTGAGCAAGGGGTGATCGGCCTGGCGATCGGCTTCGTCATGGGCGCGGCCGCGGCCACGCTGGTAAAATCGCTTATCGACAATGTGGTCATGCCACCGCTTGGCATATTGCTCGGCTCGGCCGACGGGCTGAAGGGCCTTTCGGCGAACCTGGGCCACCACGCGGGCAAAGAAGTGACGCTGAATTACGGCGTATTTCTAAATGACCTCGTGAATTTCCTCATACTGGCGCTGGCCGTGTACGTGGTGGTGAAAATGCTGCGGCTGGACCGCCTCGATAAAAAGAAAGGGTAAGAACATGCAGAAAACAACCGAAGAGTGGCGCGAGACCCTTACTCCCGAGCAGTTTGCGGTGCTGCGCGAGAAAAACACCGAAGCGCCGTTTTCCGGCGAATACGACGGGCTGTATGCCGACGGCACGTACGCCTGCGCGGCCTGCGGCCAGGTATTATTCGACAGCACTACGAAATTCGACGCGCATTGCGGCTGGCCGAGCTTTTATGACGCGCGGCCGGGCAGCGTGGAATTCCACCCGGACGACAGCCTCGGCATGAGCAGGACGGAGGTAACGTGCAGTAACTGCGGTGGGCATCTCGGGCATGTTTTTGAGGGCGAAGGGTTCGGCACGCCGACGGACAAGCGGTTTTGTATCAACTCGCTCAGTTTAAAATTCACTCCTAAAAAACCGTAGTACAATAGGGGTATGACAAAAATAGCGAATATCCTCTGGGTTGACCTGGAAATGACCGGCCTCGACCCGGTAGAGGACAGAATTTTAGAGGTGGCGGCGATTGCGACGGATTGGGACTTCAAGGAAATCGCCACGTATGAAGCGGCGGTGAAGGTGGAACAGCGCTTGCTGGAGCGCCGCATGAAAGTGGCGGCGGAATTTTG
>CBIMUR010000027.1:0-6882 GCA_966247155.1 uncultured bacterium | reverse complement strand
TGGCAGCCCGTCGGTAAGCCGGGTTCTGTCGTGGACGATCATCTATCTAGCCCCTTGGTTGCCCAAAGGGTCGAGCGGGTAGCGACCTACGGACGGACCATCCTTTCGTGTAGATCTCCTTGCAGCCGACAGGGTTTACCTCCTCCGCATGTCGCCATGCGTCGCTGTGAGCTCTTACCTCACTCCTTTCACCCTTACCTCGTGATGAGGCGGTTTCGTTTCTGTGGCACTTTCCCTAGGGTTTCCCCCGGTCGCCGTTAGCGACTGTCGTGTCCTTCGCTGCCCGGACTTTCCTCTTGGGCATCTTTTGATAAGCGATAGTCGGCGAATATAACCATGTACTTTTTATAAAGTCCTCGGTCGCCTCCTTCGTTTGGCCAAAAGATGCCCAAGCGATCGTCTAACGAACTGCCTTCCCTTATTATACCCTATTCTGCCGCATGAGCGTTCAGAATTTTGTTGACCATGCCATCAGCCAGCTGGTTAAATTCACGCTTTACGTGCGTAAAAGTGACTTTATCGAACTTGCCGGCAAGTTCACGGATACGCTCGTGGATCGGCCACAGCTCTCGGTTCTTTATCGTATAGATGCCATTCATTTGGTTAACGACCAAAAGGCTGTCGATACGAAAGTCAACGGTTTTAGCGCCCATTTCCAACGCCTTCTCCAACCCCAGCCGTACGCCATGATATTCAGCTATATTGTTCGTTGTGATGCCCAGGTACATGCCGCCTTCGTGTAATACGTGCTCTTGGTCGTTCATAACGACGAATCCCGACGCTGACGGCCCAGGATTGCCGCGCGACCCCCCGTCGGAATAGACGATAACATGTGATACGTCCGTTGTTTCTGCAACATCATTACCAATCAATTCTTCTTTTTTAACAGATTGAATGTGCTGTTGTGAAATACCCAACAATAATTTTGCCGATTCCGTCAGCTCACCCTGATGTATATTCGACATCTTTTCCCAGGCATAATGGTCGTAATTCTGGCTCAGCTTCACTTTCGCGCCCTGGCCGTCAATGCTCACCAAATAAAGAATGAAAACGTATTGTAAATCCCTGTCGTCGTGATCGACATACGACAGCACATCGAACAGCTGGGCCGTTTGGATAGTTAAGCCAGTCTCCGTTTCAAGATACCGCGCAAGCGCGTCTTCGGGCTGCTCGCCGTACTCCAGCTTGCCACCAGGTAGTTCGTACTTACCTAAAATAGTCGGCCGGCCATTGGCCCGGCGCAGCAGCAGTGTTTTTTCGTCTTTTCGGATAATAGCTCGGACGGCAATACGTTGGTTCATAAGGGTCTTTCTGTTTTTGTTGAAGTTTTGTACCCTTATTTTACCATGCGCCCAGAGCGAAATAAATTCTTGGTCGGGATGACAAGATTTGAACTTGCGACCTCACGGCCCCCAGCCGTGCGCGCTACCAAGCTGCGCCACATCCCGGACACAAAATCCCAGAACAGCCGTTCCGGCGTTTGATATTCCCCGCGTTATAGCAAGGTGGGTGCTCGCAAAACATCCCCACGGGAATGAATCATTAGAGCTCCCTATCAAATATGATATTCAGGAAAATCATATACGCCGAGGCTCATCCTGGGACTCTTTTATTGTATCATTTTACGGCTTAAGATAGGCCGAATATTGTACTAAATACGCCGAGAAAGAAGTTTATGACGGCAAGCATGAACGCGCCGATCGCCGAGCTGGCGAGAAGGACGATAATAAAAACGAAAATGATTCCAAATTGCTCGATCGCCTCCATGCCGCGGCGCACGAAATCGGGTGCCAACGCATACAAAACGCGCGAACCGTCGAGCGGCGGAATCGGAATCATATTAAACACGAAGAACCCGAGATTGACCATAACGGTAGTAAATATGATCAGCGCGAACAAGCCATCCTGCGGCGCGCCGGCAATCGCATAAATGCCAAACGCCACGAAGGCCAGCAGCAGGTTGGTCAGCGGCCCGGCCAGCGCCACCAGCGCAGCGCCCCATTCATCGTAGCGCACCCGCGCCGGGTTAAACGGCACCGGTTTGGCGCCACCAAAAACCGGCGCGCCGATGACTGCCAGCATAATCGGCAAAAGCAGCGTTAAAAACGGATCGATATGCCGCACCGGATTAAGCGTCAGCCGCCCCTCGCGCTTGGCCGTGTCGTCGCCGAGGAAATACGCCATAAAGCCGTGCATGGCCTCGTGCAGCGTCATAGACACTAAAATCACCCCTATAACAACGATAATATACGTTACGTCGATCTCCATTACCTCTATTATACAGGAGAAACCGGCTAGTATTCAGATTCGTCGTAATAGAATTCGCGCTCGGCAAAGGTTTCGCCCTCCTTCATCAGCGTCATGAATTCGTCGACGCTATTAAACCGTTTCGGCTGCTGGTGAAATTCTTCTACCGTCATCCAGCGGTTAGCGCCGCCTTCGAACTCTTCCGTCAATTCGCCGCTAAACCGGGTAGCGTACACGCAAAAGAAAATTTTATCTTCCAGCAGTTTGCCGGTCGTTTTGCTAAAATCCCGCTTGTGATACAGCAGTTTTTGCTCGAACTCGGCCTCCAGGCCCGCCTCTTCCTTCAATTCGCGCGCCGCCGCTTCCAAAATCGACTCTCCCCAGCGAATTTTGCCACCCACGCGCCCCCAGAAGCCAAAATAAGGGTTCTTCTTGCGCTGCTGAAACAGATACTCCGTTTCGCCCTTCTCGTTCACCCGCTCCAGCGTGATCGCCACCGACACCTTCGGTTGCTTTTCTATCTCATTTTCGTCAGTATCCATGCGGTTGGCGTATTCTTTGCCCTTGTGCGTCAGCCTGTAAGACTTCTCCGTTTTCTCAACGTACCCCTCTTCTATCAGTTTTTTGACATGGAAGTTGAAGTGGTCGCTGCTCAGCCCGGTCGTTTTTTGCAGCTCGTTGAAAGCAGCGGCCGGCTTGAACAGCAGATGTCTGAGAATTGCCACTTGCGCTTCGTGCGTGTCGGGTTCGTAGCTCATAAGTATAGTATCCTCCTTTTCTTTTGCCGTCCCAAGCATAACCGGCCAGCCGCTCCAAATCTAGTAAAGCCGGCTTCACCTTGACGAAAACTTTCAAAAGGGTTACAATGGTACGGATTGTAAAAAATAAGTGGAAGTAATAAATTATGGCAGCACGATGTGAACTCACCGGCAAAGGCAAACAGTTTGGCCACAATGTCAGCTTCTCTTTGCGTCGCACCAAGCGCGTCTTTAAGCCCAATCTGCAGAAGAAAACCTTCGTGGTTGACGGCCAAAAAGTCACGATGACCCTTTCAACCCAGGCGATTCGTACGCTCAAGAAAAAAGGCATCCTGGCAAAATCCGGCTCAAAAAACGACCTCACGCTTGCCGCGTAAGGGAGAGTCTCTCAACAAAATACCTCCGAGCGTATCGGAGGTATTTTGTTGGCCATAGAGTTTAGCTACGCGTGATTTGCATCACCGTCAGCGCGGCCGGCAGCGCCGACGCGCCTTTTACCTTGTATTTCGCCGTCATCTCTACCGGAGCGCCCAGCTCCTTCGTAAATGTCTCGAGTGAATCTTGCGGCATCTCGTATTTCAAGGCGTCATCCGCGTAATGAGTCGGGATCACTACCTTCGGGTCGATCTGGCGAACCATGCCTGCCGCGCTCGTGGCGTCAAGCGTCAGCCCGCCACCGCCCACCGGCAAGATCAGCATATCGATAACGCCAAGCTCTTCCAGCTGGTCTTCGCTCAATTTTGGCGCAACGTTCCCTAGCAGCGCGATCCGTACGTCGCCGACTTCTATGCGATAGATCGTTGCTATTTTTTCATCAGCTTCCGTATCAATATGGCGCGTCGCGCTGACGCCATGGATAGAAAAATCGCCGATTTCATAGTCGCCCGGCCCTTCAATCAACAGCCGCTCATCTGCTTCAACGGCGAACCGTGGCTCTGTCGCAATCTCAACAACGCCTTTGACAGCGAGATCCTTCGCACCTACGACGGATATTTTTGGGTCAATCACAGCGGTCGTCTTTTTCGTTGCAATAACAACACCGTTTCCGCCTTTGTATTCAATATCAAACATAGTTTCTCCTTCTCTAGCCTTTCAATACGTTATCGGTATCCAGCAAAACGGAATATTTGCCGTGCAGTATTTCAGTAATAAATTTGTCACGGACGCTCAGCCGGTAATAAAACTCGTCGTAACTAAGCACACTGTAGTTCAAAGCGCGGCCCTCGTGCTTCTCGATCTGCTTTACGACGTTTTTTAGTTTAGTGGATGGAACGTCGCCAACAAGTAGCAAGTCTACCGTACTTGCAGAGCCTTTGACAAGCACCCCGGCCGCGATAGCCACCCGCACGCCTGCAAGCTCTTTTATAAGCCCCTGCCAGCCGCCCGACGCCTTCACGCTGCCAGCCGGCTCGATCTGCTCGTCGGCAAAGATAGCCCGAAGTGGCACGTAGTATTCATAGCGCTGGTTTACTTCGTAATACAGCTTGTTGTCGGCGCTGTCGCTCGTAATCACTCCGACGCCTAGCATATTAGATAGCTCCCGGCGCACAGAATTGATCTGCTCGTCGATCAGCCGGGTGATCTCGCGCACGTAAAACGCCTTTCCTGGGTTGTTCAGAAATAGGTGGAGTAGCTTTACCCTCGTTTTTGAGCCGAATAGTGCGTCGATCATCTCTCTTGCCTAGAATAACTTTCGTGTTCCGAGCTCATCCCTTGTATGCGGAGCTTCGTGTCTAAATAATACCATGGTTTTTAACGCTTGGCGAGCTTATTAGCGACATACGAATACAATTCGTCTGCACTCCCCCAGTAAATGTACGGATTTCGCTTGAGCCACGTAAGCTGGCGTTTTGCCAGCCGCCAATCAAGCGTTGTGAATTTATCTACCATCTCCTCATGAGAGATTTCATTGTTCAGATACGCACGGACAAGCGGATAGATGTTTCCGGTCATCGCCTCGTTTTCCCAACCGTATTTTTTGCCCAATAAAGTCGCTTCTTCTACAACGCCATTTTCAAATAGTTGTTCGGCCCTGCCAGCAATTCTTGTTCGTAAAACCTTCCTTTCCGTTGCAATCCCTACAATGATGCTATTGCTTATCGGCTCGCTTCGCCTCTTTGTGTTTATGCTTTTCTGCTCGATTGCCCGGATGACATAGCGCTTGTTGTGGCTATTTTCCGGCAACATTATGTTGTTTTCTTTGCAATATGCGTGAAGTTGCTCGATTGTAAAATTTTCAAGCATTTTACGCAGGTTTTCATCGCCCGGCGCACCAAATTGATAGTCAAAAACAACCGCGTCGACATACAGCCCCGTGCCGCCTACCAGGAACGGCACAAGCCCGCGCGCCCGGATCTCAGCAATTTTCTGCAGCGCATATGCTTTGAAATCTACCGCCGTAAATCGCTCGCCCGGCTCCACCAAGTCGAGCCCCCAATGTGGCACTTCCGCCTGTTCCTCTGGCGTCGGCTTAGCCGTGCCGATGTCCATATCTTTGTAAACGGTGCGCGAATCCGCACAAATAATTTCGCCGCCGAATTCCTTCGCCAGTTTGATAGCCAGCGCCGTCTTACCGCTCGCTGTCGGCCCGGTAATTACAACAAGCGGAGATTCTTCTCTTGTATTTCCGGTCGCCATCTCAGCTCCTTAAAATTATCAACGATAAAATCTGTACAAATAATACCCTCGGCCTCCAGCAGTTGCTGCTGCACCTCACGCCCGCCCGGAAACGCTAGAGCCAGCCCGCCGAAACGGTTGACGAGCCGATGCCACGGCAAATCGGCCGGGCCATAGTGTGCAATCCCGCCCACGATCCGCGACGCATTGGCGTGGCCGGCCAGTCCGGCAATATCGCCGTAGGTCGTTACCTGGCCGTGCGGCACCCGCGCCATAAGCGCGTACACTTTTTCGCGAAAATTATCCTCAGCTTCTTGCATTAAAAAATTCCTGTACTTCCTGCCAATTATACACCCTGGTAATGCGCGGGTTGCCACCTTTGTAACTGCGGCTGTATCCATGGTCGGCGAAAAGCAGCGCATGAATACCAGCTTCCGCAGCTGCCTGGCAATGTTGCAGGCCGTCGTCTATCAGGTACGAAGCGCCTATTTCCTTTGCGATGGCCGCTTTCGAAGCTTTTCGATCAGTGCTCCACGCCGCTACGAACTCAACGCTCTTAAACGTCTGCGGAAAATGCTCGCTCAGCCATGCACGCGTAAGTTCAATGGTCGTATCTTCACGCGAAGTGATGACAACAAGGTCATATTTCTTTTTCAACACGCCAATCGCCTCAATAGCGCCGGGCACAACGAGCGGCTCAGCCTTTACGCCCGATGCAACGTACGATTGATAGCGCTTCCTACCCTCTTCCTTGCCAACACCCCATACGCTCTCCCAGTAGCCCCAGTACGGTGCCTCTATATTATAATGCTCAGGCGTCAAATCAAGACCATGGGTATTATTGATAAACAACCGGACACTTTGGTGTTCGTCGAAAAGCACATCATCTACGTCGACCGCGATGGTTTGCTTCATAAGCGCTTTTTTCTACCTCCTCAAGCACGGCGTCCCAATCATAACAACGCACCATCTCCTCAAGTAACTCCTCGTTGCGATTCCACGGAAAATCACCAAAAACGATCATCTTCTTCAGACCGCTTTCAAGCCCGCTCTTTCCGTGTGCCACATGATCGTCAATCAAAATATCAGCGTTAATCGCCTGACACACCTCGCCTTTGGTGCGCTTCACCGCGTTGTCGGTGGAGGAAACGATAAAATTCGTATGCTCCACACTTACGAAACAGCCAGGAAAATAGGCGTCAAGCATCTCTTGGGTCGCAGTTTTCAAGAAATCTGCTCTTCCTGTAATAAGATGAAGCTC
>CBIMUR010000026.1:0-6926 GCA_966247155.1 uncultured bacterium | reverse complement strand
ACCGGGCGCATCTCGGTGATCTGCACCTTGTCGCCCTTCTTCGCCTCATTGTTTTCATCGTGCGCGGCGTACTTGCGGTTCACAGTGTACTGCTTGCCGTAAATAGGATGCGTTTCACGACTAGTTACAGTGACGGTAATGGTCTTGTCGCGAACATCCGAGGTCACGATACCGGTCAATGTCTTGGCCATATTATTTACTCTCCTTTGCGGCGCTCAGCTCAGCTGCTCGGATGGCAGTGTGCAGGCGCGCGATTTCTTTCTTTGTACTCGTGATCACGCGGGGATTGGCGAGTTCGCCAAGCGCGTGGCCGCGGCGGGCTTCAAGCAGGTCGTTTTGCTTTGCGGCCAGTTCCTCACGGAGCTGCTCGACCGTCTTCACCTCAGTAGCTTTGGTGGTTTTCTTCTCTGCCATTATGCCTGCTCCCTTACGATGAACTTGGTCTTGACAGGAAGTTTGTGAGCGGCGAGGCGCATAGCTTCGCGCGCGACTTCTTCCTCGACGCCCTTCATTTCAAACATGACGGTGCCGGCTTTTACCTTGGCAACGTAAAATTCCGGGTTACCTTTACCGCTCACCATCTTTACGTCCTGCGGCTTGCGGGTACGTGTGGTGTGCGGGAAGATACGGATCCAGATTTTACCGCCACGCTTGATGTAACGGGTCATTGCCTGACGCGCAGATTCGATCTGGCGCGAGGTGACGTCGTTGTTGCTTTGGGCCTGGAGGCCGTAGTCGCCAAAGGCAACGTAGTGGCCGCGGGTGGCGACGCCTTCGTTTTTGCCCTTGCGGACCTTTCGATATTTCATTTTCTTAGGCAGTAACATTACCGATCCGTCCTTTCACCTTTGTAAATCCATACCTTCACACCGATGATGCCGGCTGGCGTCTTGGCGCGTGCGCTATGGAAGTCGATGTCGGCGCGCAGCGTGTGTAGCGGCACCGAACCCTCGATAACCTTTTCGCGGCGGGCCATTTCAGCGTTGTTCAGACGGCCAGCTACCTCGATACGGATACCTTTGGCACCAGCGTTCATGGTGTTCTGGGCGGTCATTTTGGTCGCGCGGCGGAAGTTGATGCGGCGCTCGAGCTGGCGGGCGATGTTTTCGGCTACCAGTTTTGCGGCCAGTTCCGGACGCTTGACTTCTTCGATGTTAATACGGACTGGCAGGCTGGCGATCTTTTCGATTTGCGCCTTCAGCTCCGTTACGCCGGCACCACCACGGCCGATCACGACGCCGGCTTTCGCCGTGTGGATGGTAATAGTGATGAGGTTTGCCGAACGCTCAATCTCGATGCGGTTGATCGTTGGGCGGGATGCGAACTTCTTTTCGATCAGTTCGCGGATTTTGATGTCTTCCGCAAGCCATTTGGCAAATTCGCGTTTGCCGGCGAACCAGCGCGAATCCCAGTTCTTGTGAACTTGCAAACGGAAGCTAATAGGGTTTACTTTCTGGCCCATATTATTTGCTCTCCTTTGCAGATGCGTCAGCGGCAGGCTTTGCGGCTGGCTTCTTCTTAGGTTTTTCGGCACCCGTTACCTCTACGAGGATGTGGCTGCTCTTCTTTTGGAATGGCAGCGCGCGGCCCCGACTGGCAGGCTTGAACCGCTTGAGGCGCGGACCGGCCGTTACCGACAGGGTCGTGATCTCAAGGGTCTTGCCGTCAAGGTTGTGGTTGTTGGTTGCGTTTGCAGCGGCGCTCGCGATTGCCTTTTTAACAGGTAGCGCGGCACGCTTCGGTGTGTTCTCTAGGATAACAAGCGCGTCGGCGACGGTGCGGCCGCGGACGAGGCTCGCAACCAGGCTTACCTTGCGCGGCGTCTGGTCGACACCTTTGGCAAATGAACGTACAGTGTATTGCTCGGCCATTACTTCTTATCCTTTCCACCGTGCTTGCGGAACTTGCGGGTCGGGCTAAACTCACCGAGTTTGTGACCAACCATGTTTTCCGAAATCAGCACAGGAACATGTACACGACCGTTGTGAACAGCGATCGTTCGGCCTACCATCTCTGGGGTAATCGTGCTGGCACGGGCCCAGGTCTTGATGATAGTACGGTCGTCGGGTTTCAAAGCCGCCACTTTGCGAGCGAGCTTGAAATCGACGAATGGGCCTTTTTTGAGTGATCGACTCATAGACTACTTCTTCCTCTTTCCTTCATGGCGACTCTTTACGATTAGCTTGCTGACGTCCTTGCGGCGGCGCGTGCGGTAACCGAGCGTCAACTGGCCCCAAGGGGTCTTTGGCGTACGGCCAACGCCGTGCGCACCACCGTCACCACCACCGTGTGGGTGGTCAACGGCGTTCATGGCGACACCACGGACAGCCGGGCGGATGCCCTTGCGGCGGTTGCGGCCGGCAGAGCCAATCTTGACGTTTTGGTGCTGGACGTTGCTGACGACGCCGATGGCGGCCGTTACTTCCAGGCGGAAGCGGCGGACTTCGCCTGACGGCAGGCGTACCTGCGCGTAGTCGCCTTCTTTGGCCATCAGCTGGGCTTTCGCGCCGGCGCTGCGTACCATTTGCGCGCCTTTTCCAGCCGAGATCTCAATCGCGTAGATTTGCGAACCGACAGGAATGTTACGTAGTGGCAAGCGGTTGCTGCTCTCGATAGGAGCATCTTCGCCGCTCTTAATGACCTTGCCCTTCTGCATGCTGGTATCAGCCAGGATGTAGTGGTACAGGCCGTGCTGGTCTTTGATACGCGCGATGCGTGCCGAACGGTTCGGGTCGTACTCGATCTCTTCGACCGTCGCTACCGTGCCCGGAGCCAGCTTGTGGTTCATCAGGCGGTAGTGGCGCCGGACGCCGCCGCCGCGGTGACGCACGGTGATACGGCCGGTGTTGTTGCGGCCAGCCTTCTGCTTTTTGCTTTTCAGGAGGCTTTTCAGCGGCTTCTTGGTCGTGATTTCGCTGTAGTCTTCCGAGGTCATGCCGCGCCGAGCTGGAGTGGTTGGGTTGTAAGCTTTGATTGGCATTACTTCTTCTCCTCTTCAACTGGTTCGTCAAATACCTTGATGCTGTCGCCGGCCGCAAGCGTGACGTAGGCTTTCTTCGTGTCCTTGCGGTGGGTCGTGCCTGGGTAGCGGTTTTTGCCGCGGCTAAAGCGCACGGCCTTGCCGTTTTGCACCAGGGTTTTGATACCGGTTACTTTTACTTCGAACTGAGCTTCCACCGCTTCGGTGATCTGCCGTTTGTTGGCAGTCAGCGGAACGTTGAAGACGTATACGTTGTTCGCTCCTAAGGCATAAGCCTTCTCAGTCGCGCGTGGGATAACGCTGATGTGTGCCATATTACGCCTCCTCCTTAATCAACCAGTTTTTGATTGTCTCGATAGCTTTTGGCGCGAGGACGATGTGGTCGGCGTTGAGGATGTGGTACACGCTCAGGTAGGTGCTGCGGACAAGCAGGACGTTTTGCAGGTTGTTGGTCGCGCGGATCAGCTCCGGCGTCTTTTCGTCGACGACGATCAGTACCTTGCGCTCAAGCTTGTTGTCGGCCAGGAATTTGGCGACTTCGGCAGTCTTGCCAGTCGTCTTTACGTCTTTTACGACGATCTTCTTAGCTTCGCTTGCCAGGGTGAGCGCCTGCTTTACGGCGATGCGCTTGCTGGTCGTGCTGAGCTTCTTGGTGTAGTTCTCGTTGCCGCGTGGGCCGAAGACAACGCCACCGCCACGCCAGATCGGGTTACGGGTCGAACCGAAACGCGCCCGGCCGGTACCCTTTTGATTCCATGGCTTTTTACCACCACCGCGGACTTCACCGCGCTGGAGAGTAGTTGCGCTTGCCTGGCGGCTGTTGGCCAGGTAGCTGTCGTAGGCCAGCTTCAGCAGTTCGTGGTTTGCCACCTCGACCGCGAAGACTTCTTTCGGTAGAGCAGTTTTAGCTGCTGCAGGTTTCGTATCAGCCATTATGCCTTACCTCCAATGATAATCAGGCCCTTCTTTGGTCCTGGCACGGCGCCCTTGAGGCCGATAAGGTTTGACGCGGCGTCAACGTAGGCAACCTCGAGGTTCTTAACAGTCACGCGCTCGGCGCCCATGCGGCCGGCCATGCGCTTGCCCTTGAAGACCTTCTGAGGATACATCGATCCGATCGAACCTGGCTTACGGACGTTACCGTTACCACCGTGGGTCTTTTTGCTGGTATTAAAGTTGTGGCGTTTTACCGTACCGGCAAACCCCTTACCTTTGCTTGTACCGGTCGCGTCCACCACGTCGCCCAGTTCAAACTTTGTTACGTCGATGACGTCGCCGACTTTCATGTCAGCAGGCAGTTCGTCAACGCGAAATTCCCGAATGTGCTTCGGGGTCACTTTGGCTGTTTTTGTGTGACCCGCCACGGCCTTGCTCAGGTTCTTACCCTCACCATATGCCACCTGGACTGCGTTGTAGCCGTCGGTTTCCAACGACTTGACCTGAGTCACAGTCACGGGGCCAGCTTGAATGAGCGTGACCGGAACGGCGCGGCCATCTTCGCTGATGATTTGGGTCATACCAATTTTGGTACCGAGAAGTGCTTTCACTATCCTCTTGCTCCCACTTAAAATTCTTGGTGGCTGGCGGTTTCCACCGGGGTGGACCTGCCAATTCACCAAGAACGAGTTGTTATTACGTAATAAGTTACCTCCTGAATATACCACACTATCTGTTGCAGGTCAATATGCAGGGCGGTTTTTTCGCGCGGCGGCGGCTCTATTGAATTACTTACAACATCGCTTATACTTAGAGACAGAATGCTTGGGTTTGTTAAAAAATACGGCCGGCGTCATCTCGTCGTTATTATCATTATTTCTTTTGCCAGCCTGCTGTCGGCTGGCTCGGTGTACGCCATGTCTGTGTGGGGCGAAAACAAGGTGAAGGAAATTGCGGCAAGCGCAAAGGCTGAAAACGCCAAAACAGACGCGGCCATAAAACGTATCCTGAAGAAAAAAGCTGAAGAAGAGGCGAAAGCCAAGGCTGAAGCGCAAAGAAAAGCCGAGGCCGCGAAAAAGGCGCAGGCAGCGGCCAAAAAGAAAGCAGAGGCAGCTAAGCGTACGGCGGCTGGCGTGCCGCAAACCGCCGGCACGTGTACATCGCGCGGCGTGCATAGCAACCCTGCGGCGCTGGATATCATCGTCAACAAAAAGCACTGCATCAACCCGCTTTACTTTGCCCCATCCGATCTCGTTACAGTGTACGGGGCGGTTATCAGCGCCAAAGCAAGCGCGAATTTCGCGGCCATGTACAATGCCGCCCGGGCAGCTGGCGTGCCGTTTAATGTCACAAGCAGCTACCGTTCGTACGCCTCCCAGGTAGAAACCTACAACCACTGGGTGGCGGTAAACGGACGTGCCGGCGCCGATACTGTGAGCGCGCGGCCGGGATACAGCGAACACCAAACCGGCCTTTCGGTGGATCTAGCCGCAGGCACCTGCGCGCTTGAGTGTTTCGCGAGGACCGCTCAGTACCGGTGGCTGCAGGCGCACGCCGCAAGTTACGGATTTATCGAGCGTTACCCTGCCGGTTACTCGGCGGTTACCGGGTACAGCCCGGAAGCGTGGCACTACCGCTATGTCGGCCCGTCGGTAGCAAAAGCGCTGAAATCAAATGGCGTCAGGACGCTCGAGCAATACTGGGGCGTGACGGGCGGCGGATATTAGATAACAATACCGGCCGGCACGAAATACGAAATGATAGCGACTATCACCAGTATCGCGTACCAAATTTTACGGTCGGATTGCAGTTTTTCAAAGCGGTTCACGCAGATGAGGCCGACAAGCATGCCGACCGGAACGCCGTTAAACAGTATACCGGCCCACTCTACCGGGGTTTTAAATTTCAGCCAAAGCGTACCCACCAGCACGACGAATACCAGCTTTAGAAAATACGTCCCATCGCTCTCAACGATCTTCTCATAGCCACGCCGGCTAACGCTAGCTGCCCTGTTGCGGGCATAGGTGCGGGGGCGTTTTTGTTTTTGCTTTGCCATTGCTAGCAAGTATACCAAACCCGCAAGCATAAGCGCAAACGGCTTGCATCATGCTGAGAAATCCGCCATAATGCCTATATAGATAACTAGGGAGGGTATCATGCCAACCGCAAAAAAGAAACCGGTTAAAAAGACAGCTAAGAAAACCGCTGCCCACCAGCGCTCGTTCGTGCGTTCCAGCGAAACTGGGCCGTTTATGACTTTTCGCGTGACGCACCAAACCCTGTACTGGCTGATTATCTGCTTGCTCGTGCTTGCCGTAGGGGTGTGGGCGCTTTACCTCACCGCTCGTGTTAATGGCCTGTACGATGATCTCCAGCTGCGGAGCACCGAAGCTCCTCTCATGCACCACAAATAAGCGGTGCGCCCCGCCAACGCTACATATAGCGTGTTCACACCGCATTAAGCTTATGCTACTATGAGAAAAGTGCTCTTCTCAGGGGCATATCCGACCACTGCAAAGCTTTATTGAAAAAAGGGCTTGAGACCTGCAACAGCGCTGTTTATGCAGAAAGTTGCGGATGATTACTCGCCTACGTAGTAAAGTGCTCGTCGTCGATAGACATGTCTGTAAACCAAAACACCCCGCCGCGAGGCGAGGTGTTTTCGTGTGCGGTGCACTGTTACATGCGGATTTCTGCGTCCACGCCAGCTGGCAGGCTGAGGTTTTGCAGGCTGTCGATAGTCTTTGGCGTGGCGTTGGTGATGTCGATAAGGCGCTTGTGAACGCGCATTTCGAACGTTTCACCGCCGGTTTTGTAGACGTGCGGCGACTTCACTACCGTGTAGCTGCTGCGGCGGGTCGGCAGCGGTACCGGGCCGGCAACGCTGGCGCCGGTACGGATAGCCGTGTCGATAATTTGCTTTGCCGACTGGTCGATGACCTTGTGGTCGTACGCCTTCAGGCGGATGCGGATACGCAGGCCCGCGTCTTGTTTGGCTTCTGCCATGAGG
>CBIMUR010000025.1:0-6935 GCA_966247155.1 uncultured bacterium | reverse complement strand
GGCATTCAGCTGCTGAATGCCGCGCAAAATATGCCCGGCCGTGCCCCGCCCTTCCTTTTGGTAGCCGGAAAGCCGGCCCTCTACGTTCCACGACGCAATCTTCATAGCTACATCTTCGCTTTTATTTCGGCGATAAGGTCGCGCAGCTCGGCCGCTTTTTCAAATTCCAGGTTGGCGCTCGCCAGCTCCATTTGGCTGGTCAGCTCTTTTACGAGGCTCTTGTATTCGTCTTTTGGTATTTTATTGAGGTTGAGTTTCGGCTTCTTTTCGTCCTCTTTCATAGGAATAATCGCCCGCAGCCCCTCGTCGATTTCTTTGGCCACGCTGGTCGGCGTAATGCCGTGCTTTTCGTTGTAGGCCTGCTGGATGCCGCGGCGGCGGTTGGTCTCGTCCATTGCCGCGCGCATAGAGCGAGTGATAGTGTCGGCATACATCAGCACGCTGCCTTCTTGGTGGCGCGCCGCCCGGCCAATGGTCTGAATAAGCGCGCTCTCACTGCGAAGGAAGCCCTCTTTGTCGGCATCCATTATTGCCACCAGGCTGACTTCCGGCAAGTCCAGCCCTTCGCGCAGCAGGTTGATCCCCACCAGCACGTCGTACACGCCCATACGGAGGTCACGCAAAATATCACCGCGCTCCAGCGTGTCGATATCGCTGTGGATGTACGCCGTTTTAATGTCGAGCTCTTGCAGGTAGGTCGTCAGGTCCTCGGCCATGCGCTTGGTCAGCGTCGTTATCAGCACGCGCTGTTTTTTGGCAATGCGGTCGTTGATTTCCGCGATCAGGTCGTCAATCTGCCCTTCGGTAGGACGAATGGTGATTTCCGGGTCAAGCAGGCCGGTCGGGCGGATAATCTGCTGCGCGGGCTCGGGGCTGTGGCTCAATTCGTACTCGCCCGGCGTAGCGGAAACGTAAATCGCTTTGTTGATATGGCGGTCAAACTCGGTGAAAGTCAGTGGACGGTTATCGAGCGCGCTGGGCAGGCGGAAGCCGTACTCTACTAACACTTCCTTGCGCGCCCGGTCGCCGTTGTACATGCCACGCACCTGCGGCAAGGTTTGGTGGCTTTCGTCGACCAGCAGCAAAAAGTCATCAGGGAAATAATCCAGCAAGGTCGCCGGCTGCTGCCCGGGCTCGCGGTTGGTAAGATAGCGCGAATAATTCTCAATGCCTTTTACGAAACCGGTTTCCTCCAGCATTTCTATGTCGTACTTGGTGCGCTGGGAAAGCCGCTGGGCCTCAAGCAGCTTGTCGTGCTTTTCAAACCACTCTACGCGCTCCTCAAACTCTTTTTTAATGCCCTCGATAGCGCGCTCCAACTTTTGCTTGGGCGTCACGTAGTGGCTGCTTGGGAAAATACAGCAGCTGTCCGGCTCGTCGAGAATTTCGCCGGTCAGCGCGTCAATTTGGGTGATGCGGTCCACCTCGTCACCAAAAAATTCTATCCGGTAAGCAACGTCTTGCCCCGCGGGAAATACATCCACTACGTCGCCCTTTACGCGGAAGGTGCCGCGGTGAAAGTCGATATCGTTGCGCTGGTACTGGATGTCGGTGAGAAGGCGGACGAATTTCTCCTGCTGGCGGCGCTCGCCCTTCGTCACGGTAATCGACATCTCCGCGTAATCATCCGGCGAGCCGATGCCGTAAATGCAGCTGACGCTCGCCACGATAATTACATCGCGCCGGGTGAGCAGCGCGCTCGTGGCAGCATGCCGCAGCCGGTCGATCTCGTCGTTGATTTTGCTGTCTTTTTCAATGTAGGTATCGCTGCTGGAAATGTAAGCTTCCGGCTGGTAATAGTCGAAGTAGCTGACGAAATAATGCACCTCGTTTTTAGGGAAAAACGCCTTGAACTCGCTGTACAGCTGCGCGGCGAGCGTTTTGTTGTGCGCCAGTACCAGCGTGGGCGTTTGGCGGTTTTGGATGATATTCGCCATGGTGAAGGTTTTACCCGAGCCCGTCACGCCCAGCAGCGTCTGCTCGCGTTCGCCCTTCTCCAGCCCTTGTACCAATTGCGAAATAGCCGAGGGCTGGTCGCCGGTCGGCTGGTATTTCGTTTCAAGCTGGAACTTCTGACTCATCCCTTTAGTATACCACCCCGGCCGCGTGCGCTGCATCGGCGGGCTGCCTGCAGAAATACTTGCCGCCTACTCCTCTTTCCGGGCCGACTCTAGTACCGCGACTGCTTCCTTATACTCGCTCGTCGCCATAAGGTCCCTGACTGTCTGCATATCTGGAGACGACGGCTTTTCCTCGCCCGCTGGCAGTTCGGGGAATTCAATGGTTGCCGCGATGAACGGCTGCAGCGGCTTCGTGTCGGTTGCCGCGCGGTACAGCGAAGAAATGCCGACAAGAGCGACGTTGCAGTACGTGTCGCCAACGGCAGCATGCGTCGCCCCGCTCTCTTGGGTGAGCCCGATACGGTAATCGTAGCCGCCACCCAAATGGTCGAACAGCGACTCTACCAGCGCTAGCGGCGCGCCCGTTAGCTTCAAGTTGGCGCCGGTGCGTACGTTGTAATAGCTGATTTTCCGGGCATCCGACTGGTCGCACGCGTCACTGGCAGCAGCTTGGTCGATCACGAGACGCACGGCCACTTTGCCACTGGGCGCCGTCAGCCTAAGCTCGGTTCCTTTTATGGCGCCATCGGTTTTAGTTGGCTGCTTGGCTTCCTTCCAGTCGCCCGGGTGATCCGCAGCATAAATATAACTGCCGAACGCCGCGCGCGCAGTCGCCATGTCAGGCTTTTCAGTAGCCGGCTTGTCATCTTTCTGTACCGTAGCGGGTTCTTTCGCGACGAAGTTTTGGTAAAACACCACGCCAAGCGCCGCCATCAGCGCCACGAACAGCACCGCAATGATAACCGCGTGCAAGCTTCCCGATTCTGACCTGTTTTTTCTCATAGTCACCCTCTGCTAAATGTTATTCCTAGTGTATTGCACCGGCCATAAAAGCACAAGCGTCCTAGCCGCGGCCGGAACGCTTCGCGCTAAGGTGCGAATCTGTGCCATCATCACTAAAATCACCGTACTTTTTATCGAGCGCGTCAATCACTTTCTGCACGAGCCGCTTTGGGTTGGTGTCGAAAATCACGTCCTTGGCCCCCGGCGCTTCAATGTTGTTGAGTAGGATTTTCGCATAATCCGCCAGGCCGCCGCTTCCTAGTAGTACGCCGCACACTTTGCGGCTTTCCAACGCCGTCGAAAACTCATGCAGGCTCCCCATGCGGCCACCGACGGTAATAATGCCGTCGCAGCTGCGCACCAGGTGCACGTCGCGGCCAACGTATTCCATGCCGGTAAAGTTGATGTAGTCGAACTCTTTCGTTGGCAGGCGGTATGTCGCCACGTGCTCGCGGAAAGAAGTCGCCGGCGAAAACCCAACTGAGACACCCTTAGAGTCGGGCACGCTCATGAACCCCATCGCCGCATAGTGCGGCAGGCCAACGGTCGCGCCCGTAAGTAGCGTCTTGCCGGCCACCGCGATGGCTTGCCCGAGGTCGTACGCCAGCTGGTGCGACGACTTCACGGTGTCGCCGCTGGCCGCCCCGGAAACGCAGATCTGGTACCTCACTCCGCAACCTCCGATACCTTGTACCATTCAGGCGCTTCGCCCAGGTATCTTTCTATGTCAGCTTTGCCTAGCAGGCCGGTCTGCGCGCCAATGTGCTGCACGACGTTCATGCTGTTGATCGGTGCCCAAGTAAGCGCCGTTTCCATGCTCTCGCCCTGCGCCAGCGCTGCTACGATGGTCGAGGCGAACGCGTCGCCGGCGCCGGTGCGGTCGTACGGCTCTTTCGGGTCGGGGTAATTGGGAATCGTCACCACCTTGCCGTCAAATGCCGCATACGAGCCGTTCGGGCCGTCGGTGATTACCACGTTCGGCACGCCCATTTCGTGGAAGCCCGCTGCCAGGTCACGGATGGAATCGTACGACCGGCCGGTCACGTCGACCGCCTCTTCGCGGTTCATAACCACCAAGTGGCTGCGGCCATAGACGCGCGCCAGTTTTTCGCGGCCCCACTCGAAGTGGAAGGTACCCGGCTGGAAGACAAGCTTAGTGTCCGGGTTTTCATCAAGGTACGTCAATAGGTCCTCGTGCAGCTGCCACGAATCTTTGCCGATGTACGAAAGATAGATCCAATCAGGCTTTTCCGCCGGCTGCCGCCACTGGTACGAATATTGTTCGCTTTTTACCAGCATGGTGCGGTCGGCGCCATAGCGCAGCACGTACCAATAGCTCGTCATCTTGCCGTTTTCAGTCACGATATCTGCCGTGTCGACGTTCTGGCTCTTCAGGTATTCGTATATTTCTTCGCCGGGCTGGTCACTGCCCACCCACGCCATCAGCTGGCTGCCTAGCCCCAGGCGCGCGAACGACACGGCGGCGTTCGGCGACGGGCCGACAGCCTTGACGATATCGACATGATCGTACGGCGGTTTCGAGCCGAACGGCAGGCAAAGCCACTGCGTGCCTTCTTCGTCTTTCGTCACCTTGACGTAATTTTCGTTCAGTTTTATAAACGCGTCGGTGAATACGTCACCGATAGCGAGCATTTTAGGTGTATCCATAGTTGTCTCCTTTTCTGACTGTTCTTGTGGCTTCATGGCAGCAATGCGGCGCGGCGGCTCGTCGGGCTCTAGCAGGCCGGCGTCGCGCGCCAGCTGGCGTACCGGTTCGTCGGCCGTGCGCGGATGGTCAATATAGCGCTGGAAAATTTCACCACGGAGTGCCCGCTGGCCATGGCCAATCTTGCGTTTCTCGAACGGCAAACCGTGGTGGCTGTTTTCAATCGCGTCGATAAGATTGAACGAGACGGTCTGGCCGCCAAGCTGCAGCAAAACGTAGTCCGTCTCGTGCAGAAGTTCGTGGCTGCTCTCCTTTTCGACGTAGGCGTTCAGGGCGAGGTACAGTTCGCGGGCGGTCGTATCGGCCGGGTCAAGCCCAAGGCGCCGCATCACGCCATGCGCCGCGTGCGTCACGTCGGCAATCAGCCGCACGTCAACCCCGCTGCGGCCGGTAGCCTCTTCTAGCTGCCGGAGCGCCAACGGGAATGTCGGCGTATTAGTATCAAGTAATCTTTGCAGGAATTGTGCCATCTCTTCTCCTAAAGCTGCTTCTCCTGAATTGGCATGTCATGCAACCTCGTTCCGGCACGCAGAATGCCCGGCTTGGCACCGATCTTGGTAACCACTGAGGTAGAATTGGCACTCCCAAAGATAATCGAATCTTTCAAGCTTTTGCCTTGCACCCACTGGCTAAGGAAGCCTGAAGCGAACGCGTCACCAGCACCGGTACGGTCGATCACCTTCACGTCTTCGTACATGCCCGCACGCACCATGGTTTTGCCGTCGCTCGCCACCACGCCGTTCGGGCCGTCGCTCACGATTACTACAGGCACGTAGTGCAAACCGTGCAGCACCAGCTCCTCCAAGGTTTTACCTTCTACCAGCTGCTGCATCTCTTCTTTGTTCACGCACAGTACGTCGACGCTTTCCAACAGGCTTTTCAACTTTTTCGGCTCTGCCAGTTCCGGCCCGGCAGGATTGAGCATAACCTTCGTATCGTGCGCTTCTGCATGATCAACGATTTTCCGCAGCAGCTCCAGCCCGCCGTCGGCCAGTGAGCTTGGGTAGACCCAGTCAGCTTCGGCAATGGCGTCCATATCAAGGTCGGTGCCTTTTTTATCCGCCGAAACGCCGCGGTGGTTTAAGATGGTACGTTCGCCATTGGTCGCGATAAGGATGGTCGAGTAGCCCGCCTGGTAGCGTTCCCGCTGTACGACCCGCCCAGTATCTACCCCCTCGTCGTCGAGGTCGCGCAGCACCGTTTCTGAAGCCGGGTCGTGACCGAGCGGCCACATGTACTCGGCATGCAGTCCTTGGCGGGCGAACGTCACCGCCACGTTGCTGGCGTTGCCGCCGGTCGCGAACGTCACGTCCTTTACTTCCATTTTTACGCCAAGGGGCAGGTGCGTATAGGCAACTTTTCCTTCGGTGTGGGGGTCAAATTCTTCGCTTTTCAGGAATACGTCTTGGGTTGCTTTGCCAATGGCTAGGATTTTTGGTTTTTTCTGTGTCATGATGCTTCTAGTATACCACTTATGGCTAGATAACTATACCACCGCCTTGCCAGCGCTGCCAAAAGCGTTTATTTTTTCTTCTACCACTTTTTGCACTGCCTCATACACTTCTGGCATAAGCTTTACCACGGCGTATTCGTCTGGGTTTTCGGCTAGCACTTTTTCGAGCGTCTTCCGGAAAACATAGCGCATGTCGCTGTTAATGTTGATCTTGCTAACACCGATCTTGGCCGCGTCTTCAAAAAAATGCAGGGGCGTGCCGCTACCGCCATGCAAGCTGATCTGGCAGCCGATAGCATCGCGGATACGCTGCAACAGCTCGAGGTCGAGCTCTTTTGGCACCGGATATTTGCCGTGTAAATTACCGATAGCTGCCGCGAACGTGTCGATACCCGTAGCCTCCACGAATTCTCTTGAGCCCTCCGGCGTGCTAAAGGTTTTTTTGATTGCTTCGTAGTCAATGTCTTCGGTGTGCAGGTTTGAGGAGCCGCCAAAATAGTGGGGTTCGCTCTCCACCAGCGCGCCGGTAAACTTGGCGTACTCCACCACCTCTTTTGTCTTTTCGATGATCTGTTCGGTTGTGGCGTCGTGGTTGGCCTGCGAAATGTCGATATGGATAAATTCGTAGCCCGCATCGATGGCGCGCTTGCAATCCTCTACCGTCGGGCTGTGGTCGAGGTTGATGTACATTTCTACGCCGTATTCGGCCTTGTAGTTATCGACCATGTCGCGAACGTTCTCAAGCCCCATCGCCTTTACTTCGCCTTGGCTCACCTCTACGAGCACCGGCGATTGCAGATTTTGCGCGGCTTTAGCCACGGCAATCAGCGTTTCTTGGTTGTCGATATTGAAA
>CBIMUR010000024.1:0-7125 GCA_966247155.1 uncultured bacterium | reverse complement strand
GATCGGTTCGCCGAACACGTTGACCACGCGGCCGATGAAATTCTTGCCCACCGGCGTCATAATATCGCGCGATTCGATCACGCACACCATGCCTATTCTTAGCGGGCTTGGGTCGAGCTTCATGACCACCACGTGGTCTTCGAACACCTGGTGCACGTAGCCACGGGTGTCGTCCTCGAACCGCACGGTGGCGTGCACGTTGGTCGGCTGCAGGCCTTTTACTTGCACCATGAACGAGTCGATGCCGATAATTTCGCCGACCGGATTGCCGGCATCTACCAGCTTTTGGAAGTTTTTAGTTGGCTCCACGCAGCGCCTCCAGTTCTTTTACCAGCACGTCGCGCCGGGCTTCCAGCAGGCCGCGCACGCTGAAATCGTGCACTTTGTTGGCCGTGCGAAGGTAGACGCCTGCCACCAGCGCCGGCTGCAGCCCCACGTCTATCACCGCCTGCGGGTGGACTGACTCGCGCAGCCAAACGGCCAGTTGCTGCAGGCTTTCGCGGTCGGCCGTGGTGGCAAAGGTCATGTGGATGGTGGGCACGTGGTCTTTTAAAAGGTTGAGCTGCTTTATCAGCTCGCTGCGCTGGTGGCTGTCATTAAATTCCAGCCCGTTTTGCTCGAGGAAATCAGCGAACGTGCCAGACGCCACCGGCGCCGCCGCTTCGCTTGCCCCGGTTTTGGCCCGCACTTCAGCAGTCGTTAGCTCGTTGTCGGCCCACTCGGCCTCACGCACCATGCGCGAGACATCCACCTTGCTGATAACGCTTGGCGGCAGGGTAAAATCGGCGTAGGTTTTTGTTGCGGTTTCTTCGCTCATAATTTCATGTCGTCCACTATGGCCTGCTTGTTTTCTTCCATTTGCTTGATGATCGACGGTAGCTGCGCCTTCAGGTCGTACTGGTCGCCCAGCGCGCCCTCCAGGTAATGCTCGGCAACCAGGGCCATGTTTTTCTCGAAGGCATCGACAAGCATGTTTTCTTGGTCGGCAATGCTTTCTTTTAGCATAGTATCCAGTTGCTCATGCTGCTTTTGCAGCGCCTCCACGCTTTCGGCCAGCGACTTCAGCGCCGCCTCTTGCGTATTGCGCATAGCCTCGACGCGCGACCGGTTTTCCTCTACCGCGCCGGTAAGAATGGCGTCGTGGTGTGCCACACTCTTTTCCAGCGCCGCGGCCAGCGCCTGGTACTGCCCCTGCAGCGCTTCGGCACTGCGCTCCAGCGATTGCAGGGCCTTATCTTGCGCGGCCTGCATGGTTTTGCTGTATTCGGCAAACTGCTCGTCGAGCCGCTGGGCAATATGCTCGCGGAGCTCGCCGTTTACCCGGTTTATCTCGGTAAACTGTGTGTCCAGCTGGCGGGCAATGTGCTGGCGGAGCTCGGTATTAATATGGGCGACGGTGGCGTCGAGGTCCTGTTTGAACAGGGCGGCGTTTTCATTGATAACGCGCTCGAAATACTGGCGGCCATGCGCCCGCAGCTCGTCGCGGAAACCATCGTCAAACATACGCTCGACAGCTTCCACCGCCTCTTCGGCTGGTGACTTTTGCGCCGGTTGCTGTTTATGTTGAAATAATCCCACGTTTTTTACCCACCCTTTTCATCATAGCTTCAGTAGTAAATATACCGCAAACAAGCCGATAACCAAAATCACGACGCTGGTAAGTATGGTTTCTATCAGCGCGCGGAAAATCGACTTTTTCGACATAGGGTTGCGGCCGATAGAGATGACCCCGCTGCGCACGCCCGCGTACAGCACCGCGATCGCCGCGATGAGGCTTATGACCGCAATGGCAATACTGAGGTAAATGCGAATCGGGCTGACTTCTTTTTCGGCAATGGCCAGGCCAACGCGCTCGAGAAACGGCGGCACGTCAACTTTGGTGCTTCTTTTGTTCGGGTTGCTGCGGATATCGATGGTGACCGGCACCATGCCCAGCGTCACCGTCTTTTTAACTTTGCCAGAGGTATCTTTTATCTCCGTGGTGCCCAGAGTGATACTTTTGCCGTCGAACGGCTGGGCCGCGCGGCCGAAGACCGTCCTGTCCTCATCTTTGGTACCAGCCTTCATAGCCACGCCGTTCACCGATGAAAGCGTGACGTAATCGCCCGCTTTAATAGCGCCGCCCTGCGTGCTGACCAACGTGTTGTACGTGCCTGAAACCGCCACGAATGTCTGGTTTTTCAACCCTTTGCTGGTAATGGTGATTGGCAGCTGGTTGCGGTCAACCACCACGCCAAACATGTTTTGCTGCTCTGCCTGGGTGGCCAGCTTTACCGTGTTCGAGTCTTTGCCAGTCAGCTGGACGATGGTCCCGTTATCGAGCGGGGTGACGGCAGCGTACCCCTGGACGCTCACGCCCTCGTGACTGACCGCCGCCACGGGCAGCGCGGCAGCTGCCACCACGCCGACGATAGCTGCCATGCCAAAGATAAATCGTGATACTCTCACTGTTTGTTTATACTCCCGTGCGCCCCTGCGGTGCGCCTTGGGCTTATTATACCATAACCGAGATCACTGCAAATCCTCAAACGCTGGCCATTTGCGGCAAACGAAATACGTGACGCGGCGCCCGACAAAATGATCTACGGTACTGAAGTACGTCTCTAACCGTCGTAATGTCGCTTCGAAATCAACGGAAATAGCAGGCCGATCCTGACTGTCAACCGGCGTAATTATCACAAACGAACCCTCGTCCACAAGAAGGCTATACACCTTCTTGAGAAACGCGTCTTTGTCTTTTATAAAAGCGAGGACAAGCTTGCAAGTTATGAGCGAGTACGGCGGATGTAAAGCTATCTTGTCCAGCTTCTCCGCATCGCCCTGTAGGTACCGTAGTCCATCAGAGAATATCGTATTGGCATTTGCAAGCCGGATAGCACTGGCTGACATGTCCACACCGGTACAGTCATAGCCACGGTGATATAACTCGCGCGTCAGCTGGCCCGTACCACAGCCGATATCCAGACAAGTCCTCGGAAGGGTCGCATTGAGCGATTCTACTATGTGTGACAGCATACGACTAGGGATAGACGCGTAGTCCTTACCCTCGTCGTATGCAGTGCTCCAGTAGTGGTCAGGGTCGTCTCTCATTGCCGTTCATTATACCCTAAAAAGCCTTGATATACCGCCGGCTCTTCGCAAAATTACGTTACATGTAGGACATGTGTTGCCTTCTTGTAGGATAGTTGGTTTCTCAGCAAAAACCATTGAAAATTCCATCGCGCTTGTGGTAGAATTAACGTAGCTTTCGATGGCACCACACGTCTTAGGCAAACAAACATTTCTACATCAAAAACAGATATAGAAACAAAAAATATGAATATGTGGTGCCACCTCCCCACTAGTCTTAAATGTCGCCGCGTGCTGCACTTCGTAGCACTAGCCGCAATGGTCGTTGCAATAACTACAACGTTCATTTTTGCGCATGCCGCTCACGCCGCGCCGAGCGTCAACAAGACAATCAGTTTCAATGGCCGCCTGCTCACGGCATCGGGCGCCGTTGTTCCTGATGGTCACTACAACATCCAGTTTAAGATTTACCAGGATGGCACGGGCACCGCCGCCGGCAACCCGGGCGGCACGCTGAAATGGACCGAAACCTACGTAAATAACGGGGGTACGAGCGGGGTCGAGGTGCGAAACGGCTTCTTCTCGGTCGCCCTGGGATCAAACAACCCGTTCGGTACCAGCATCGACTGGAACCAGGACACGCTCTTCCTCTCCATGAACGTCGCCGGCTCTAGCGCCGGCTGTTCGACGTTTGGCACCGCGCCGTGTACTGCCGACGGCGAGATGCTGCCAATGAAGCGCATGACCGCCACGCCGTACGCCATCAACTCGGGCCAGCTTGGTGGCAAAACCGCCGACCAATTCCTGCAGCTTGCCCAGGGCGTACAAACCGACGCCTCCACCAACACCAGCAGCATTTTCATCAATAAAACCGGCACGGGCAACCTGGTACAGCTGCAAAATACCGCCACCGACGTCTTCACCGTAGGAAGCGCCGGCGACGTGACGCTGGGAAACAACGCCGACAAGTCGATTTCTGTCGCCACTTCCGCGGCGGACACCGCCGGACGGGAACTGAGCGTCAGCGCGGGCGCCGGCGGTAGCGGCAGCGGGTCAACCGGCGGCAACCTCACCCTGCAAGGTGGCGCGGCAGGCGGCACCGACGGCAATGGCGGCAGCGTTCAGATTGATGCGGGCGCAGGCACCGGCACGGGCAGCGACGGCTCTATCTCTATCGGCGCGGCGCACGCCAGCGACATTACCATCGGCAGCACGAACCAAGCCACCAGCCAGAATATCAGTATCGGCGCAAACGATACTGCGGGAGGCTCGTCGAATGTCACTATAGGCTCCGGTGGCAGTGCCGATAGCGGCAGCACCACCATCCAGGCGAAAAACAGCGTCACAATAAAAACAAACGGCACCACCCGCGCCACGTTCTCAGACAGTTCGAATACTGTCTACTTTGGTAACGGGGTCTCAAGCAGCGCGCCAAGCGACGCGACCATCCAGGGCACCGACAGCTCGGCAAACGCGGTCGCAGGCGGCTCGCTCACCATCCAGGGCGGCAACGCGACCACCGGCGACGCCAACGGCGGCAACATCACTCTCTCTGGCGGCGATGGCAGCGGCAGCGGCGCGCGCGGCCTGGTAGTCATGACCACGCCAACCTTCTCGACCGTTGAAAACGATGCCAACTGTTACACCGGTGGCGCCGTGGTTGCCGCCAGTTGTACGATCACTGCCTCTACGGTAAACAACGCCTCGGCAGTTATCGTAGGCTTTAGCGCTGCCGGCCAGGCCGCCACCCTGCCCGACCCAGCCATTACCACCGCCGGACGTGTCATCTACGTTATGGCGGCCGGTGGCTCGTCAGACTTCACCCTCCGCGCCAACGTCGGCGAGGGTGCCGAGCAGAACATTCCGATGCGAAAGAATATCACCGCTACCATGATATGGAACGGCCACGATTGGACGGCGGCGGGCGGCACGGGCGTCTCGACGCTGCAAAGCACCTACGACAGCACGCCGCAAAGTGCCGGTGGCGACGATCTGGTCGTTAATAATACGACAGGCAGCCTTACCGTCCGCGACAGCAGCAGCGACCCGGTTGACGATTCTCTACTGGAAATCAAGAACGCCAGCGGCGACGAACTCTTCTCGGTCAACAAGAAGGTAACCGACGCCACAGAGAACGCGACCGACGGCAACGTCAACGATGGCACCAACTTCGCCACGAACTGGCCGGCAGTAGGCGGCAGCGCCACGCGTAATACCACCGACGGCCAAGAGGGCAGCGACAGCGCCCAGGTAGACGCCGGCACGGCCGCTGGCAACGGCATTAGGAACAAGCTCGCCGTCAGCCCGGCCACGAACGCCGACTACCGCGTCTCGGTATACGCAAAACTGGTAAGCGGCGACGCCTTTACCGACTTCAAGGTACGCTACTCGCCAGACGGCGGCAGCACCTTCGCCGACTGCGCCAGCTACAACACCCGCACCGTCACCACCACCGGCTGGACACAAATAACCTGTAGCCTCACCACCGGCGGCACGGCAGCCACCGACCCGTACGTGTACTTCGTGCAGCCGACCAGTAGCAGTACCGCGCGCACGTTCCTTATCGACGCCTTCTCTTTCACCCGCGTGCCAAGCACTACCCAAAACGTCAAGGTAGGCAGCAAGACGAGTAGCGGCGGCTCGCCAACGCTGTTCACCCTCGACAAATCCGCCTCGGCGCCAAGCGGCAGTGGCGACGCGCTGCTGGGCAGCATGTACTACGACACGACGCTCGACAAGGTACAGTGTTACGAGGCCGAAGGCTGGGGTGCCTGCGGCGCGGCGCCGGATACCTTCGTGACTATCAGCCCGGAATACACCAACGCGGTCATGAACGGCAACGACATCGGCACCATCACCTCCGACCTCTGCTCGGACACGCTCAACATCAATGACGGGAGCTCGTCGCAGCCAACCATCTGTGGTACCGACGAAACCTACAACTTCTACAAATGGACCTCCGGCGAAACGACCGACCAGACCCGCAGCATCTTCGTGACCTACCAGCTGCCGGCCAACTTCAAGAAGTTCGTCTCCGGCTCGACCTCACTGATGGGCCGCACCGACAGCAGCGACTCGAACGTGGAATACCAGATATACCGAGACGACGGCAACGGCCTAGCGTCGTGCGGATCGGCCGTGCAGGTATCGACGGGCACCAAGACGTCGTGGCAAAAAGCAACCGCCACCGGCAGCGCCGACCCGGCAGATTGTAACTTCGAGGCGGGCGACAGCATCTTCATACGAATCAACCTGACCGCCAAGAACGACGCCAACGCGTATGTCAGCAACCTCGGCTTCACCTTCAGCAACAATTAGCCGCGCCCTGCTATACTTAAAACGTAGTGGAATTCAAGAACATCCCCAACCAACGGCGGCCGCGGCCCGATATTTCTAGGCCACGCGCCCGGCCGCGCCCGGTGCAACCGCCAGCGCCCCGTCCAGCCGAGCCGGCTACTCCTGTAGTAACGGCGCAGCCGGAAAAGAAGCGGCCGAACATCCGGCAACTTTTAACGATGAAGAAAACTATCATCATTCTTGTTGCGCTCGTGGTGGCCGTCGGCCTGGCCACGTGGCTGCTCACCCGGCAACCTAGCGGTGGCCGCACCGGCACGACCGCCGGGAAGCCCAGCTACCAAACGGTGCTGCCAGCCGGAAAGTCTATCCGCGAGCTTGGTGGCTGGAAGCGTGTCAGCCCGCCCGAAAAAGAGCCCGTGTTCGCCTATGCCGATACTATCGACGGCGTGGCTATCAGCGTCAGCCAGCAGCCATTGCCCGCGTCGTTCAAAGGAGATGCCGAGAACCAAGTTGCCGATCTAGCCAAGAAATTCAACGCCACGCACAAAATAGACGGCGGTAGTACCAGCATCTACGTCGGCACGTCGGCCAAAGGCCCGCAATCAGTCATTTTCACGAAAGACAGCACGCTCATCCTTATAAAATCAGAAAAGAACGTCAAAGACGCTTCTTGGGCGGCGTACGCTAAAACGCTTCGCTGACAACCGGAATAACCGCGAAAGAAGACGGGCGCTTTATACCGCGCCCGTCCCCGCTAGT
>CBIMUR010000023.1:0-7183 GCA_966247155.1 uncultured bacterium | reverse complement strand
TTGCTGCTGCGCTTTAGCGACGTGGAAGCCGGCGAGATTTCCATCGACGGGCAGAATATCGCCAAGGTCACCCAGCAGTCGCTGCGAAAAGCAATCGCCTACGTACCGCAAGAGCCGATGCTATTTCACCGCACGCTGCGCGAAAACATCGCCTATGGCAAGCCGGGCGCTACCATGGATGAAATCCGCGAAGCGGCTAAACAGGCCAACGCGCTGGAATTCATCGAAAAGCTGCCAGAGAAATTCGACACGCTGGTAGGCGAACGCGGCGTCAAGCTTTCCGGCGGGCAGCGCCAACGCATCGCCATAGCGCGAGCCATTCTAAAGGACGCGCCGATACTCGTGCTCGACGAAGCGACCAGCGCGCTCGACAGCGAAAGCGAAAAGCTGATCCAAGACGCGCTAGAGAAACTAATGAAAGGCCGCACAAGCATCGTGATTGCCCACCGGCTTTCAACCATTGCCAAGCTGGACCGCATTATCGTGCTGGAAAACGGCCACGTCCGCGAAGAAGGTACGCATGCGCAGCTGCTAAAGAAAAAAGGAACGTACGCTAAATTATGGAGCCACCAATCCGGCGGGTTTATCGAGGAATAACATGAACGTCAACCGAAAAACAATATATCTCTACTGGCAACAAATTAAACAATACAAGCCCAGCTTTTTTACGGCGCTCATTGCCGTGCCACTAGCAACGCTGTTCATCGACACGCTACTGCCGTACTTTTTCAGTTTGGCAATCGGCGGGCTGGCCAACCGCGACCAGGAAGAAGTCATTACCTTCCTTGCCGTCGCCGCAGGGTTCGGCCTCATGGGCGTCATGCTCAATTTTACGGGCTTCCGGGCGCTCATACTCCACGAGGGCCACGTCCGTGCCGCGCTGTCCAACGCCACGTTTACCAGGCTGATCGGCAAGGACATGCGCTTTTTCGTCAACGAGAAAGTCGGCGGTCTCACCAGCCGCTACATCGATTTCGTCCGTAGCCATGTCACCTTGCAAGACCTGCTGATTATCCGCACGCTCGGTTTTGTCGTGGCAATCGGCACCGGCCTTGCCATCGTTGCCGTACAGTCGCTACCTCTCGCCGCGGTCATCTTGCTGCTCATTATCGTGCTCATCGTGCAAGTCCGCTGGAGCATCAAAAAACGCACGCCGCACCGCATGGCGCGTAAAAAACTGACCGGCGAAATCCATGGGCAAATTGCCGACGCACTTACCAACAACCTGGTGGTTAAAACTTTTGCTGGCGAGCAGCATGAAACCCGTGAACTCGCCAAGAAAAACGACGCGTTTCTTTCCGCCTACCTGAAAGATTTTCTCTTCATGGCGGCCGAAGGTTCGGCGCGCGTTTTCGCCATGACGCTCACGCAGGTTATCGCGCTTTCACTGTGCGCAATGCTGATTTTCAGCGGCCACATGAACGTCGCGACCGCGGTGTTTATTGTCACCTACCTGCAGCGGATTTCATCACAGCTGTTCATGCTGGGCGAAATGCTTAACGGCTACGACCAGGCGCTCCTGGAGGCCGCGCCAATGACGGAAATGCTGTCCAAAGAAAATGAAATCTCCGACAAACCGGACGCGATCGAGCTGAAAAATATCGAGCCGAGCATTGAGCTGAAGAACGTGCGCTATCACTACGATGACGACAAGGCCGATATTATCAAAGGCATCAATTTGAATATCGCGCCGGGCGAAAAGATCGGTCTGGTCGGCCACTCTGGTGCCGGCAAAACCACCATGACCCACCTGCTGCTGCGTTTTAGCGACGTGACCAGCGGGAAGATCCTCATTGGCGGCCACGACGTGCGCGAGGTCACGCAACGATCACTGCGCGAGCATATCGCGTTCGTGCCGCAAGAGCCGCGGCTCTTCCACCGCAGCCTGCGCGACAACATCGCCTACGACATGGAAGCCACCGACGAAGACGTGCTGGAAGCCGCCCGCCAGGCTAACGCGCTGGAATTCATAGAGAAGTTGCCTGGCGGCCTACATACGACCGTCGGCGAAGGCGGCGTGAAACTTTCCGGCGGGCAGCGCCAGCGTATTGCGATTGCGCGGGCAATCTTGAAAGACGCGCCGATCCTCTTCCTCGACGAAGCGACCAGCGCGCTCGACAGCCAGAGCGAAAAACTCATTCAGGAAGCACTCGAAAAACTCATGAAAGGCCGTACTAGCATTGTCATCGCCCACCGTCTTTCCACCATTGCCAAGCTCGACCGTATTATCGTATTGGAAGACGGCAAAATCCACGAACAGGGCACCCACGCGCAGCTACTAAAGAAAAACGGCACCTACGCCAAACTTTGGGCGCACCAAAGCGGCGGTTTTATAGAGGAGTAACATGGCAAAACTATTCGTCCGCACCAGTACCGACACCGCAAAAAAGACGCTCGCTATCTTCCGCGAAGAAATCGCGAAGTACAAAAAAGACGCGTGGATATACAGCATTTTCGTCCCGCTCAACCGGCTGCTTTATATCGTTATCCTGCCGCTTCTTTTCAGCCTGATCATCCAGTCGCTCATACTGCATCCGCACGATTGGCGCGAGCCTATGTTGCTGCTTGGCGCGGCCGTTGCCGTTTCAGTCCTGGCACTCGTCACGGCGCAAATCGGTTTCAAATGCCTGTTCCGCGTCGAGGAACGCATGCACTCAAACCTCACGCGCCGCGCCGTCGAAGCGCTCATGCAGCACAGCGACCAGTTCTTTGCCAACCGCAAAACCGGCTCGCTGGCCGGCGATGTCAACACGTTCGGCCACTCCATCCTCTCCTTCCTCGACATTATTTTCGCGCAGTCCAGTGGCATTATCGTCAACTTTGTCGTTAGTCTGGTCGTTATCGCGATATTGTCGCCGGTTCTTCTCGTGCCGCTAGGCCTCGTTACCGGGCTGATTATCTGGCAGGCCGTCCATGCCACCCAAAAACGCGGGCCGCTCCGGCACAAACGCAAGGTACTGACAGCGCGGCTGAACGGTACCGTCGCCGACATTCTGGGCAACCAGCAGCTCGTGCGGTACTTTGCTACCGCGCCGCAAGAAGTCGCCACCGTCGCTCATGGCCGCAATGAAATCGAAGCCGTCGCGAAAAAGGAAGTAGACGTCATCCAGCGCGAGGCCATCATCCGGCAGAGCGTCCTGTTCCTGTTCCAAATCATCACGATGGCCGCGTGTATCTGGCTGTTCACCACGGGCAGCGTTTCCATCGCGGCGCTCGTATTCGCCGTCACGTACCTTGGCCGGCTGACAGGCACGCTGTTCGACATATCACCGATTATCCGCGGTATCGAACAGGTATTTCTTGACGCGTCGAACATCACTGAAATACTCAGCGAAGCGCCGGAAGTCACCGACGCGCCCGACGCGAAAAAACTCCAGGTCACAGCCGGAGAAATTACCCTCGATAGCGTCAGTTTCGCTTATAAAGACGGTGAGGACAAAGAAGTGATCCGCAAACTGTCGCTCACCGTCAAGCCCGGCGAGCGGATCGGCCTGGCCGGGCACAGCGGCGGCGGCAAAACGACGCTGACGAAACTGCTGCTGCGGTTCGCCGACATAGGCAGCGGCACCATTGCCATTGACGGGCAAGACATTTCCAAAGTCACCCAGAAAAGCCTGCGCGAAAATATCGCCTACGTGCCGCAAGAACCCTACCTTTTTCACCGCAGCCTGCGTGAAAACGTTGCCTACGGAAAGGAAGACGCAACCGACGAAGAAATCATGGAGGCGCTTGCTAAGGCCAACGCCCGCGACTTTGTCGACGCATTGCCCCATGGCCTCGATACGCTCGTAGGCGAACGCGGCGTGAAGCTTTCCGGCGGACAGCGCCAGCGCATCGCTATTGCCCGGGCAATCCTAAAGGACGCGCCGATCTTAGTGCTCGACGAAGCGACCAGCGCGCTGGATAGCGAAAGCGAAAAGCTAATTCAGGGGGCACTGGAAAAACTGATGAAAGGCCGCACGTCCATCGTCGTCGCCCACCGGCTGTCGACTATTTCACAGCTGGACCGCATTATCGTCTTGGGCAAAGGGAAAATCATCGAGAACGGAAGCCATGCCAGCCTTCTCAAGCAAAAAGGCACCTACGCCAAACTTTGGGCGCACCAAAGCGGCGGGTTCATTGAAGAATAGTTATTTGTTCGCGTCAACGTTCGATTGCTTCGGCTCGTCCTGGCCTTTGCCGCCCGGACGAGTTTCTTCGGCCTGCGTGTCCTGCGGCGTGTCTTCGCCGTTTTCGGCCGTCACTTCGCTCTCGTCTTCAGCGTCACCGCCGGCCGCGTCATTGGCCGCCTGAAGCGCGCTTGGCTCGTAAACGTTGGCGACCACCAACGCCGTGTCTTGCTCATGGTCGGCAAACTCCACGCCCTCCGGCAATGCGATGTCTGCAAGCGTTAGTTTGTCTTCGGTTGAGGCAAGCTGCCCGACCGAAAGTTCAAGCGACTCCGGAAGGTTGGCCGGAATCGCCTTTACTTCGACTTTCTCGAGTGCCTGCAGCACCACCAGCCCGGCCTTTTCCGCTTCGCTTTCGCCCTGACCAACCAAGACGATCGGTACTTCGGTCGTAATCATTTCGTTCTGCTTGATGGTATGGAAAGCCACGTGGCGCACCTGGTGCTTTACCGGGTCGAAGTCGATGCTTTTAATGATCGCCAGCTTCTTTTTGCCGCCCACCGTCAAGTGAACCGGCGTATGCTTGCCGGTCGCCCGGGTTACTTTCGTCGTTTCCACGGCGGCAGATTGCGTGGCAACCGGTGCCGCATGGCCGCCGTACACGACGCTCGGTACTATTCCCTCATCGCGGAGCTTGGCCGCCTTCTTGCCCACTGCCGTCCGTCCGTCTAGCTTCAGTGAAAGGTCGTTCATGTCATCCCTCCTATTCGGTAATGCTTTTATTATACCATTTTTATAACGTTCTTTCCCGGCACATGCTAAAATAAGAATAGTTATGATACCTGGTTTTGACCTTGCTACGTTTGCCACGACTGCCGGCCCCTGGCTCGTCGTGCTAGTTGTGGCGGCCATCATCTTCGCCGAGTCAGGCCTGCTGATCGGTTTCTTCCTGCCGGGTGACAGCATTCTCTTTACCGCTGGTTTCCTTATTTTCGCCGGCACGCTAAAGTTCGACATCCACTTGTTCGTTACTGTCATGTTCCTCGCGGCGGTACTGGGCGACGGCGTCGGCTACCTCTTTGGCAAGCGCGTCGGCCGCAGGCTGTTTACCCGGCCGAACTCACTGCTCTTCCGGCAGGAAAACGTGCAAAAAGCCGAAGAATTCTATGAAAAACACGGCGGCATCACCGTCGTGCTGGCACGCTTCATTCCTGTCGTCCGTACCTTTGTCCCCATTATCGCGGGCGTCGGCAAGATGGACTACCGCACGTTTCTCACTTACAACGTCATCGGCGCGCTGCTGTGGGCGGTCGGCATTACCTACGCCGGCTTTTACATCGGCCAGGCGCTGCACGCTATTGGCATAGAAATTGACACCATCCTGCTACCGATTATAGTGGTGATCGTCCTTGTTTCCGTCTTGCCGCCGGCCATTCATATTTTGAAGGATAAAAAGCAGCGCACTGTCATGTGGGAGGGCACGAAGCGGCAGGTGCGGGTGCTTTTGCGTAGAAAATAGTTCGTCTTTGCGGAGCCACCGCTCACTTTATCTCATGAAGAAACATCGTCAGGCTGCCCGGCTTCGACTGGCGGTACTTCTTGACTATTCGAGGATGTTTGAGCGAAAGCGAGTTCCGCAGAATACAATGAAGTGGCGACAGGCAAAGCGCGGCGCAGGCTGGCCTGTTTCAAGGGAGATAGAGGGAGAGGTGGAGTTGCTATAACAAACTCTTCAGATACTTGCCCGTAAACGATTCGCCCACCTTGGCAATTTCTTCCGGCGTCCCGCTTGCCACCACCATGCCGCCGCCCAAGCCGCCTTCCGGTCCCATGTCTATCACATGGTCGGCCGATTTGATGACGTCGAGGTTGTGCTCGATGATAACCATGCTATTGCCGCCCTCGACCAGTTTTTGTAAGATGCCTAGCAGCCGTTTCACGTCGGCGCTGTGTAGGCCGGTCGTCGGCTCGTCGAGAATGTACATGGTTTTGCCGGTGCTGCGCCGCGAAAGCTCGGTGGCCAGCTTTATACGCTGTGCCTCGCCGCCGCTAAAGGTTGTTGCCGGCTGCCCAAGGCGAATGTAGCCAAGGCCTACCTCTACGAGTGTCGTTAACTTGCGCGCGATCGCCGGGACGTTTTCAAAAAACTCCGCCGCCTGCTCGACCGTCATTTCCAACACGTCGCTGATGGTTCTCCCCTTGTACTTTATCTCGAGCGCTTCGCGGTTGTAGCGCTTGCCTTTGCACACGTCGCAGGTTACGTAGACGTCCGGCAAAAAGTGCATTTCAATTTTGATTACGCCGTCGCCCTGGCAGTTCTCGCAGCGGCCGCCTTTTACGTTGAAGCTAAAGCGCCCGGCCTTGTAACCGCGGATGTTCGCTTCGGGCGTGCTGGCAAACAGCTCGCGGATCGGCGTGAATACGCCCGTATAAGTAGCCGGGTTGCTGCGTGGCGTGCGGCCGATGGCCGACTGGTCGATAACGATCGCTTTATCCAGATGATTGATGCCTTCAACATTCTCGTGTGCGCCGGGCACGGTCTGCGCGCGGTGCAGGCGGGCAGAAAGTTCTTTTGCCAGGATGTCATTCACTAGCGTTGATTTGCCGCTGCCGCTCACGCCGCTTACTACCGTCATGACGCCCAGCGGGAAGGCCACGTCGATGTTTTTGAGGTTGTTTTCGCGCGCACCGCGGATTATCAGCTTGCGGTCTTTTTCAATTTTACGGCGCTTTTTTGGCACGTCGATTTTTTCGCTGCCGGCAAGGTACCGGCCGGTAATGCTCTCCGGCTGCTCAGCCACTTCCTCGGGCGTTCCGGCGGCCACTACATTGCCACCGGCCACGCCCGCGCCCGGGCCGATATCCAGCAGGTAGTCCGCCTCGCGGATCGTGTCTTCGTCGTGCTCGACCACCAGCACGGTATTGCCAAGGTCGCGCAGGCGCTTCAATGTTGCAATCAGGCGGTCGTTGTCACGCTGGTGCAGGCCGATTGACGGCTCATCCAACACGTACAGCACGCCCTGAAGGCCACTGCCAATCTGCGTTGCCAGCCGGATACGCTGCGCCTCGCCGCC
>CBIMUR010000022.1:0-7509 GCA_966247155.1 uncultured bacterium | reverse complement strand
ACCGGCTTCAACCTCATCAAGCCCCAGTTGCCGCAAGTAGGTGCTGTCGTACGCGCCCATCAGGCCGTATTTTGCCAGCGGCTCCAGCTTTGTAGCGCCGTGCACCGTCATGAACTCCACGTTTGGGTGATGCGCCGAGTAGGGAACGACGAAATCGATGCTTGCGCCCTGGAGTGCCAGCGCCCGCGACATGTGATAACATGCCACGCCAAGACCTCCGCTGTTGTGCGGCGGGAGCTCCCACCCAAGCATTAGTATGTTCATGCTGCTACTTACGGGCAAAGCGCCCGACCGCTCCTTTTCTTTTGTGCTTTATCCCCATTGTAGAACGACCCTTATGCTTTTACAACCATGATTACGCATAAGTTATACAATTCCTTATACTTTTCTTGGTTTTCTCTTGCCGTTTACGCTTATGGTAACAAAACGCGGCCGAAAAGTAAAAGCATATCATTTTCCTCACCATGTGAGTAAAATAGAAATAATGACACCAACGACACAAAACGACGCGATCGACGGAGTCCTGCGTGAAGTGCAGCGGTTTTTCGCAGAGCCGAACGCGCTCCGGTCGTTGATTATTCTCGTTGTCTCGGTGGTCGTGGTGTACTGGCTCAGCCGGTTTATCGCGCGGGGCATTGTGAAAGTCGCCCAAATCGTCGCGTCGCACTCTGATACCGCAACCGACGAAGAACGCCAGGTGCGCCTCCGCCAGATCGAGACTTACCTCAGCGTGACGGTCGCCGTGGTGCGCGTGGCGTTAGTGGTGGTGGTCGGCTACATCGCCTGGTCAACCCTTAGCCCGGCCTCGAGTTCCAGTATCGCGGCCATTGGGGCGGGAACGGTCTTTATCGTGGTGGCGGGGCAAACGGTCGGCATATTGCTGCGCGACGTGACTGCCGGCGCGACCATGATTATTGAGAAATGGTTCAACGTGGGCGATTACATAAAGGTGGAGCCGTTCTGGGATGTCGCCGGCGTCGTAGAACGCTTCACGCTGCGCTCTACCCGCATCCGCAGCCTCAGCGGCGAAATCATTTGGCTGCATAATCAGCATATGACCGGCGTGCACGTGACCCCGCGCGGCGTGCGCACCATTGCCGTCGACGTTTTCGTGCGCGACCGCGTGCTGGGCGAGCGCACCATTGAAAAAGTCATCAACACCGTGCCCGTCGGCACGACGCTGTTGGCACGGCCGCTGCGTATAAAATACGCTGAACGCTGGGACGACGAACTGTGGCGCATTACCGTGGTGGGCGAAACGCCGCCGGGCCGCGAGTGGCTGATTGAAAAATATTTCGTTGACGCGCTGAAAGAGATCGACGAAGACAAAAAGAGGGCAGAACGCGTTTTCGTTCACGAGCCTATCGCGCGCTACGCCGACTCTGAGACCGACCGCCGCTTCAAACGCGCCATCCGCCTCAACAAGGACAAGTAGCTTATTTCTTTTCGCTGGCAGTTGCCGGCTCGTGCGTCCGGCTCTCGATAAACCTCTTGGCCCCCAGCACTATGCCGGCACCCAGCAGCGCCGTCACGAGCCCGCCCAAAATATCAGCCGGGTAATGAACACCCACGAAAATCCGCGAAAGCCCAATAAGGCACGCCGCGCCCAGCAGCGCCGCGCCCAAGCGCTTAAAGCGCGTAAACAGCAGCACGCCAAGCGCGACCGCCACACTAGAAGTGGTATGGTTGCTTGGGAATGAATTTCCTGGCTCGTGCGGAATCAGCTGCGTCAGCTGGTGGTCCATGAACGGCCGGTGGCTAACGCCCAGCAGCCCGGCCAGCTTCATCAGCGCGAACGTCAGCACCAAAGACGCGCAAAAATAAACGATTGGCCGCCACTGGCGCCGGTAGGCACAGTAGCCAAGGCACGCGACCGCGGCCACAAACACAATGTAAATAAGATACGCCGCAAAAAACACCCCCACGCCATCGACCAGCGCGTTTTTGCCAGCCCATCCATTCACCAAAAGCAGCAACGTATCATTCATATTCTCGCCTCATTATACCCCACCACGCGCCAAATATATGCATGTCGGCGGGCATATTTGCGGTAAAATAGAGAGACGGGCCTATAGGCTTCAGGAGGGCGCACCGGATGGATGACCTTGATATATTTTTAAAACGTTTTACGCTGAAAAGCTTTAAAAAGGGCGACGTTATCTTGCACCAGGATGCCGAGCCGACCGGCGTATTCGCGGTACAGGACGGCGTAATAAAAACGTACAATATCACCTCGAAAGGGGAAGAAAAGCCGATAGGATTTACCATTAAGAACAACTTTTTCCCGCTGGGATGGATGTTCGACAAAACCTACAAATCACAGTATTACTACGAGGCGATGTGCGATAGCCAGGCATATGCCGTTCCCCGGAGCGAGCTGGTCGAATTCTTGAAAAACAACAATAGCGCCATGTGCCAGATGCTTAACCGATGCGTGGAGGAAGCGCTGAACCACCAAATGCGAATCAACGCGCTCAGCCAGTCAAAAGCCGCCGAAAAGGTGATTCACACCATCCATTACCTGGCGCTTTGTTTCGGCCGCGACGTGCGCACCGATATCGTGGAGATCCCGTTGCCGCTTACCCAGCAGGACGTTGCGAATTTTACAGGCCTCACGCGCGAAACGGTCAGCGTAGAGCTGAAAAAACTCGCCACTCAGAAGGTACTGTTTTACCGCAACCGCAGCTACGTCGTTTTAACAGATAAACTGCACGCGCTTTTGGACGACGATTACGGACATCAGCTCGTCCGGCAAGACAGGGCTAGGAGGCCAGCCAAGTAACGCCGTGAGGGCCTACAGCTGGGCAAGCAGCTCGTTTAGCGCGTCGTTGGTCGTTTTTACCGTGATGCCGCTTTGCTTGATCGCTTCGAGCTGCTGCGTAAAATGAGCAACGGTCGTGTCGTACGGGCCCGGGTCGTCGGCAACGCGGTGGTAAACCAATATCAGCCATGTCTTGTCGAGTTTGGCCTGCTCGATCCACTGCCGCACTTGGTCGGCGGTGGTGGTATCGAGGATGTTTTGTACGCGCAGACGGTAGAGGTCGAGGTTGTCCTTGGTGTTGTAGCCCTCGTCGACCGTGCGGTGCGAGCGGTAATATTTTTTAATTTCAGTATTCACGGCGGCATTGTAATCACCGTAAGGCGAGGCGAAATTATCGACCGTGGCACCGGTAATGCTGCGTAGATATTGCTGCGAATGTTGCAACTCGTAGGTAAGGTCGGCAGCGCCGAGGCTCGTAAGATACGGATGCGTCACGGTGTGCGAGCAAATCTCGTGACCATCAGTCACGTACTTTTGAATGCGGGTCACCGCTGCCGGGTCTCCCTCTATATACGTCGTCGCGAAACAGGCCGTCGTTTTAAAACCGTACTGTTTCAGCAGCGGCAGGGCAGTCGTCACGTTATCCTCATGACCGTCGTCGAAGGTAAGCGTGAGGAGCGGGCGGGTAAAGCCGGTGGGGCTATAGTCGCCAAGGCTGTAATCGTCGGTTTGCAGCCAGCCGTTCTGGTCGATAAACAGGAAAGCCGAGACGGCCATTGCCTCGGGCGGCACCTCGAAAACGTCGCTGTACTTTTGCCACGCGGTCGCGCTTTGGGCGCCAGGCTCGGGGCTCGGCATGCCCATGAAATGCTCGGCGCCGTCCGCCGTCAGGTACATCATCACGGCTTTTGGCTGCACGCTGGTTTTATACCACACCGTAAAGCGATATTGTTTGTTGGCACCCAGGGTAGTTATGGGGTCGAAATACCATTTGGCATCGCCATTGGTATGGTTACTCATGGTGACTTTCACGCTTTTGCCGCCGGTACGGCCTTCGTTCACGTAGGCGAACGTGGCGTTATTTTGTCCCCACGCATTGCGCTGCCACTGGGCCGGCATCGTCGCAGAGGCGGCCGTCTCCAGCGAGCCGTTCGGGATACTGGCGGTGTCTGGCGGCGGGGGAGGGGTAGCCGCCTGCAAAAGCGTATCATCAATGCTTAGCGTCCCAACACGGTCGATCAAATGGTAGACGGCAGCTTTTGCCGTGCCGGCCGGCACCGTCAGCGCGGCTTCGTATTTTTTCCAACCCGTGCTCGCGGCGGCGCCTGGCAACTCGGCATAACTGAAATCACCCGCGGCGTTCACGTAGGCGGCGACCACCCTGGTGGCAACGTTTGACTTGTAATAATCGCGGTAGATATAGCTTTTGCCCGCCTGCACGGCGACGGGCTGGGGCGCCCACTTCGCGTCGCCGCTCGTGTAGCCGGTCATTTTTACCGTGGCGCTGCGGCCGGTATGGCCAGCAGTATCATAGGTAAATTTTGCCGTGTTCGTGCCCCATTTGTCTTTGCTCCACTTGGCAGGGAGGGTACCCTGCGCGTTGGCCGTTTCAAACGATGGGTTCTGCACGAGGTTTTCCTCATCGATCGGCGGTGGCGTATCGAGCGGCGTTTTTACGAGTGACACGTCGTCGGTCTGTAGCCATCCCGGCTGGCTCACCAGGTGCATTACCACGGCTTTCGTGGCGTCAGCCGGCGTCGTGAACTTCACGCTCAGCTCTTTCCACTCGGCGCTCGGTGTCCCCATCTGGACAAAACTATACGACAGGTTGCCGCTGCCGTTGGTGTATTGCAAAGTGATTTCAGTATCGGTGTTTGATTTATAGAAAGTAGAGTACGTATAGGAAGTATTCGGCGAAACGGCGGCCGGGTCGGCCATCCACTTCGCGTCACCATCGGTATGGGCGGTCATGTCTACGCGAAGGCTTTTGCTACCAGTATGCCCATCGTCCGCGACCGTTAGCGTCGCAGCGTTATCGCCCCAGCGGTCCGGCGTCCACTTGTCGGGCAAGCCGTCCGCTACCGTTTCTGCCGACGGATTGCCGATCAGGTTGCTGCCGGCCGCCAATGCCGAAACGACCGGCACCATGGCCGCCGCCAGCACCAGGGCAACGGCAGCGGCTATTATTTTGACATGCTTCATATCCCACACCCTCCCTTAAGCCTGTTTTCATTATACACTTATTGCGTTGCAATGTGAAAAACGACATAGCGATTACATGCCGCACCACTACGCCTACCTTAGACGCTTCAAGAACCGTCAGGAAGCAAGGTCGTGTCTATCGACCCTGTTTCCATGTCGCCGTTTTCTTGGCGTTTTGGCGGTTCGATACGGCGAATAAGTGCCAAGACCTTCTCTGCATACGCCGCATCTTGGATTTGAATATTACTGGCCGCCGCACAAAGCAGTTCAAATTTACGCAGCGCCCCTCTGCCATATGCCTGATGGATTTCCGTTATCATGCGGCGTCGGTCGGCCGCCTGGCCGGTTTCTTCAAACGATGCGCGCAGAAGCGTGCGCAGGTCGATTATGCCACCGCTCCACTCTATAAAAGCTGTTGCGAGTTTTCGTATCTCATAGTAACTTTGATCGCCATCGGCACGCTTGTCAGGGTCCAGCGTGGCGAAATCTCCAGTAGTTACACCCAGCGCCAACTGGTGAGTCGCCACTTCGTTCAGACCAAAATGATGTACGTGAGCAGCATCACCCTCCATGAAGCCGATTCTCGCTCGCCCAACCACACCATTTTCGGGGTCGGTTTTATACCGACCGCCGCTCAGTTTGTGCATCAGTTCATGCGTGACCACCAAAGGCAAATCGTGCGGTGGTGATTCGTGCCCAATACGAATAATATCGAATGAACCTCCGTAATCTGCGGTGATCACCCCCCTTGCAAGTGCCAAATCAACGACTTGATAGGCCGTTTGCCTCACCGCGGACTCGAAACGGTCAACTACCTCTGGCGGCATATACCCCTGGTCAACACCCTGCTGGATGCCATGCCGGATTTGCTCGATAATAGCCGGGTATTGCTCACGAAAGGATGCGTCCGCCTCTTTAACTTCACGGCTACGACGCTCAATGTACTGCGCAACAACTGGATCCTTCAGCGCCTCACCAGCCCCCGCTGTTTCAATAATTTGCGGGATAGCGGAATCATCTCCCTCGGACACATCTCCCGCTCGCCAGTTTACCGAGCGCCGCAATGCAGCCCTCAGAACTTCTTGAGCGTCTGGATCGTGGACAAGCGCCTCCATCGTCTCAGGAGGGAACATCAAGACATCCTCGCGCCATTCCGCTCCATAATACACATTATGATCCAACGCAACTTTCTGCCAGTCGCCGCGCGAAGGATGCTTCTCAGACTCACCGGTCATAAGCCATTTATCTTTCGTATTATCAAAGTTGACATAACTATTATACATAAGCCCTAGTGAGTGTCACAATCAAAACCATACCCATAATTGTGCCGGCAGCTATCATGCATCCGGCGACGCTTTAAGTGGGTAAGAGCTCAGCGCGGCAGCTATGTGCACGCTCGGCGTCGTGCTGATCGTTCTCAACTAGAGCCTAGCTGATATAACCTTCGCCTTTAAGCCAGCCGAATATTTCAATGGTAAGCGGCGTAAGGTGCTTCTTGTCTGTTGCTGTATTAAAATACTGAATCTCCGCGATTTCTCTCGACGGCCGGGGTTCGTCGACAAGCTCGCCGGTATATAGTTCGATACTGACAATCGTGTTTTCTTTGCCATGGGCCGGTGCCTCGAACTTCTTCAAGAACCGAAGTGACCCTTCTTTTATCTCCGTATCAACCTCTTCTTTGATCTCGCGGTGCAGGCACTCAACGCCAGTTTCGCCCGACTCGATTTTCCCACCCAGCGTATAAAACACTTCCGGGTTTTTCGCGCTGCGCACCATGATCATCTTGTTGCCTTTGAAGACAGCGAGCGCCGTTTTGTAAATAATTTTAGGAGTGCTCATGTTATTGAATGTACCCTTTGCGCTTTAAATCATCAAAAATCAGCCCGTCGACAGGCGAGCTGTTCTCTTTCCATGTATAATCGACAAAAGCCATCCGTTCTATCTCTGAACTGGGGTGCAGGTCGCCGTCAAACTCCGCCTCGTAGCATGTCATCCGCACAAGAGTACCTTCGGGTTTGCCATGCGCCTGGGCCTCAAACGTTCCGTAATGCTTGATCGTTTCCGGCCGCAATTTCACCGTCAACTCCTCCTCAACCTCACGGATAAGCGCCTCGTGGTCAGTCTCGTTGCCCTCACGTTTGCCACCGGGAATATACCAGGTATCTTTGCCTTTGCTTAGCGTCGAAAGAACTTTCCCGTCCTTGAGATAAATGTATGCCAGCTTGTCGATATAGTCTTTATGCATCGTCTATTTTTTTCGCTTAAAAATCATTATCATCTCGCTCCGGTTGGTAAACATGCCAGCAGAATCAGAGTTGGCGATTTCAATAAGCTCCCACCCCTGGCTACCCAAAGCATTGATAGCACTCTCGAGCTTTTCCGGGCTAAACCTGTTTCCAAGGAATTTGTCTTTAACGCTAATTACTTTGTATTCAAACACAGTACCCTCTCTTGTTACTAATGCTTTTATTTTAGCAGAAAACTTCTACTCACAGCGAGATTACTTGTAATAACCTTAGCAAAATTTTATACTAAAGCCTAACGTT
>CBIMUR010000021.1:0-7643 GCA_966247155.1 uncultured bacterium | reverse complement strand
ATACCAGTTTTCGTGGTGGCGGTAAGCGTGGATCCGCCGTACGACGCGCTGGACTATTTTTGCCCACAGCTTGTACGCGGCGGGTTTTACGACGATGTCATAGGCGCCCACGTAGTCGGTGACCTCTTTGTTGAAGCTGGTTTTAAACCGGCCGAGGCCGTAAAACGGGTGGTCGGCGTTTTTGACTTCCGTGCTTGGCGGCGTGCCGCAGAGGTCGTGGATTTTCGCGCCGTTTTCCTTTGCCCACCGTATGACATGCCACTGTAGCAGGTGGCTGGCGCCGTACGCTGGGCGCTGGCGTACGCTGGCGCCGTCTTTGTAAGTGCTTTTTTCGCCCAAAATCATAGCGTAGGCGCTGGCGACCACCTGGCCCTCGAAATACGCGAAGAAAAGCTGCCCCATGCCGGCCTTTTCGAATCGCTGCCAAAACGCTTTGTAGTAATTATAACTACGGATGTTGAAATTCCCGGCGGCCGTTTCAACCAGCAGATGGTACATCAGCTGGCAGTTTTCCTCGGTGGCAGGCATGCGCTTGACGGTAACGCCGTCGCGCTCGGCCCGCTTAAGGGCATGGCGGCCCTTTTGGTTGAGGCTTTTCATAATTTCATCCAAACTCCCCGAGAGATCGACCAGCACGGTAGACGTGTTCGGCTGGACGGCCTGCACGCGCACTAGGCCGAGCTTCATCAGGTCGGCCAGCGCTTCCTGGCTCTTTGGGATTTCCGGCTCGGTTTTAATAGCGAAGACGCCGTGGGAGCGGGCGAGCTTTTTCAGCCCGGGCAGTAGCTCGTCGAGCTCACGCACGGTGGTGGTGCCGGGGCCTTTCGGCACGTACCACATCTTGCCAAGCCCTGGCACGGGCTTTTCTATCGCGGTGATCGCCACCCCTTCCGCCATAATGAACCGCGGCGTCCAGTTTCCTAGCTTTTTCTGCTCGGCCAGCTCGAAACTTTGGAAGATATTGCCACCGTCCGGGTTGGCGGTGATGTGTTTGTTCCAGTGGGCGATTTCTTTTTCAGAGGCAAAACGTACGGTCATGTTTTCAGTATAGCGGATACCGGTAGTTGGCGACAGGTTTCGCGTTTGATGGTGGTTTTGCGAGCATGTGGGTCAGTGTTCACTCTCAGCGACCGGCGTCTCGTTGACCACGCGTGCTGCGTCACGGATAGCCTTGATGCAGGTAGGGTCGGAAAAAAGAGTGTTGGCTGCTGCTTCGGCGCACATGAGCAACATTGTACTGGCCGCGCTGAAGGTGGGGGCGTTGATGGTTTCTGGATGATGCGGGTTACCTTCGGGCGAGGTTGTTGTTTCCGCGTGGAACTGGCCGTGGCAACGCCCGCTGCTGCGTGGAGGTAAAGCGCCGTTTCTTAATGAGTGGTGTACCGGGCCTGGTTTTTCCATCTGTAATATTGGCGAAGGCGCGAATAGCTCGGCGCACTTAAACAGCTTTTCCTGGTTGCCAGTTTCATAATCTTTGAGCGCCTCAAGCCACCGGGCGGGCGCATCCTTCATGACTTTGCCGGGATTTTCTTTCTTGTGTGCCCGTATTTTTTTGGCATGAGGGCGGCCGAAAATAGTTAGGTCCTGGGTATGTGCATAGGCAGACTCCATATCACAAAAATAAGGGAGCCAGCCGTACACTGCATTAGTAAGGTCTGCGGATGTGATCTCCTCTTCCTCTGGGTGTTGCCGAGCATAGCTGACGGCGGCTTCTAAGATAAGGTCACTGACGAATGGTAGGGTGTTTAAAAAAGATTTCTCAAGCCATGTCTGGGGGCTATATACCTGTGGAGGGTAATCGTGGCCTTCAATCGCTTCTTTGGCGTATCTCTTGTCGCAGTATGTGACCACGCTTGATATTTCGGTTGCATGCTTAAACTGCTGCCAGAGAGTGGTCTCCCTATTCTCATCTGCTACTTCAGCTGCGGCGCTACATAGCCAGTCGTTGATGGTCTGTTCGAAACTTTCGCTTGCCGTCGGCGCGTCAGTAATATATTCCGGATTCATTGCTATAACCCTATCTGAGACCATAATGCCCAAGGGGCCCATGGTGACTTTTTTGTAAGCCGTGCTAAATTCCCACATAGCGTCAAATATCACTTCTCGGGCTTCCTCTCCCCAGGGGTCCTTAAGCCTGGGAAGAGAGGAATGGAGCCGTTCGGAATGATACATTCCTTCGGCTGAGAGAAACCGGTTGTATATACCGAGACGCTCCTCGTCAGGCGTTTCGCATAGTTCTTTTACGACGTCATGGGAAATCTCACGTACTGCGCCACCTTGTCTCTCGAGGTGGGTGTTAATATAAGTGAAGAGGAAATCGAGGCCAATTCCTATATCCCTGGCAATCAGGTAACGCTGGGCTAGGTCTGCTCTGTTATCAAATCCACCTGCTATTTCATATGCTATGGCACCCTGATTCCATGGTACTGGGGGGTAGGGGGGTAGGGTTTCCCGTCGTGACGGGCTAGCGCCCCGCTTCGTTTCTGGAGAAGATACCACTGCCATACGTATCTTAAGTGTAGCAAACTAAAGAGCGGGTGTGCTATATAGGCTAGATACGGCGCGGCAAAATGGTACAATAGAGGTAATGAGCGAAGAATTGATCAGCGCATACGATATTCGCGGTACTGAGGAGACAGGCCTGACCGTGGAATGTGCCTGGAACGTAGGCAAGGCGCTGGCCGACTGGTTGCCGACGGCAGGCAACGTGGCGGTGATGTATGCGCCCGCGAAGGAAGACATTGCCCGGGCGGTAATAGAAGGGCTGCGGCTACAGGGGCGGACGGTCGTCGACGGTGGCAACGGTGACAAAGAGGCCGCGAAAGCGTATGTGCAAAGCGCCGGGCTGTCCGGCGCGGCGGTGATCGGCTATGACGGGCTGGAAAACATGACGACGATCGAGCTGTACCAAGAGGATGGCAGGCTGGTAGACAGCGAGACGGGCTTGAAGGAAATCCGCGAAGTGGTACAGGCGGGAAATTTCGTGCCGGCCGCCGTGAAGGGCGAGTTGACTCGGCTCGCATGACGGTCTCTTCCGTAGTTTTTTGGAGGGTAGATGGATCCGCATAAAGAAGCAAGCCTGCAGCGTAGGTGGCGGAAAGCAAAACAGGCAGTCCGAGAAGCCGCCGAAGAAGTCGCCCGGCTTGAACGGGGAAACGAGGAGCCTGCTTTGGCCTCTGAACGCGAAGGAGTGAGAGGTAATACGCCTCTTGAACTTGCCAGCCGGGCACTCAAGTGTGCCCAGCTGTACGAAGAGCGGGCTCGCCGTGAGATGTTCGGAGGAAGCCCGCCTTCCGATGAATCCCCATGAAACGCCGGAAGCCATTGACTAATCACATAGTTTATGTTAATATGTGTAATATTCTCATATAAAAAGATAAGTTGTATATGTTAGAAAAGTCATCGTCAACTGTGCGCTCGAAAGGGACGCCTGGTATAGATTCCTACCTTACAGGTCTGGGTAATGCTCGTACGGCACGCCATGCATCTGAAGAGTTTTATGACGCGCCAGAGCCGGGGAGTGTCATTCAAGCGGTGCAAGTGATCCGCCAGGACATTGCCCCGGCTTTTGTAGTAGGTATACAGGAAACCACGCACGACCCGCGACCGGATCTTGCTGATCTCAAACGGGATTATTGGTCGCAAGCTTCCCGTGTAGGCATAGAACATGGGGCGAAACCTGGCTTTGACCTTGAGATGTATCTTACCATCGGTGAGGGGCGCAGCTACGCGAGCATAAAAGAAAATATTGAACGTGAATATACGGACAAGGGCTCAGTTCCGCGGAGCGTGTTGGACGGTATCGACGCATATACCGAAGTCCTGCAAATTAATCCTGCGCACGCTACCGCGATCGTTATGGAATTAATCGGCCGGAACCTCGGTGTCATCAAACGACGGGCGGACGAGCTTCAGCGGGCTGAGGGTATTGAGCCGACACGTGCGTCGGCGGGAGCATTCGCCAGTTTTATCACCGAGGAAATTCCACTCCATCTGAACGACATCATTGGAAAATACGGGGTCGGGGATAAAGCGATCCGTCCAGTGTTTAACAAGGGGTCGTTTTATCCTGACCTCGACTCGGAACCTGCTAATGACGAGACGCTTATTTTGAGCGAAAAAGATGCCGCCGGCCTTGTGGAGGCATATGATATTCAGAGCCGCCCATACGATGATGAGGCGTTGGCAATGGGCAACGAACTTGCTCATCTGCCGGAAACGCAAATAGCCATGTTTCGTATTCAGGAGGGGTTGGTGGAGCAATCCAGGGCGTATCTTGATGCACACCCGGAGAGGGCGGCGGGGAATTTGGAGAATTTCAATGAGATTTTCGTGCCGGAACGGTCGGGCGGCGAACTAGAGCTTCTTCCCAATCCGAAGCTTATTCGTGCCATGGTAAATAATGTTATGCCAGGCATAGCGACGAGCATTATGCGACGGGGTGGTTCGCTCGATACGCTGAAGATAGAGGATATTAACGAAGGCGTGCGTATTGCCGCGAAAGAATTCAAGCTGTTCCAGTCGCGAATCGGGCAGTTTGATAATTACAATCCCACTGACGCCTCGGTAGAATTACATGCGACGTTTCAGGTCGTGTGCCCGGCAAATTCCCTATTTCCGAACTATCTAACGGCAAACCTTGCGAAGTTCTACGAAGAAGCGAGCGCCATAACTGCTTAACCGAGAAGGTGAATTTTTTTCAGCGCTGGCGCGATGCTGCTGGTTGGATCAATTGCGTCGACGTTCATCAACTTAAACGAAAGCACCTCGTTGGTATCGAGCTGTAATTTCTCGATCGTTTCTTGCGGGTTTTTCAGTTGAAGCACGTACCGGAAGTCGAAATGCTGGTGCGCGCCTTCGTTTTTTTCTTTTCTTTCAGGGATGGGGTGAGTGTCGATATCGAGCGGAATGCCGTTTTCGATATGCCACGGGTGAAGCGCGACGTCCGTTAGACCCGTTTCTTCGGTGGTCTCGCGGATAGCAGTAGCGGCGAGCGATTCATCCGTTATGTCGTAATGACCGCCCGGCACTACCCAAATGCCCAGAGCCTTATGTTCAAGCATCAGCACCTTTCCGCCGGGTAAAAGAATAATGCCGCTCGCGCACAGATGACCCTGAGGGATGGTGCTGCGCAGGCGAAGGTCGAGCGCGGGGTCGCGTAAATTCTTCTGGAGCTCTTCCATGCGGTCGTGTTCTTCCGGGAACGTAACGAGGTATTTATCGGTCGTTGCCAAGATATTTTGGTGGAATGCGAGTGGGGGCTGATCGTTCATGTAGATAAGTATATAGGACGATAAAAGCGTTGCAAAATTAGCACTCGGTACTTGCAAGTGCTAATTTTTTTATTTACAATGAAGACACACAAAAGATGTAAAAACGGAGGAATTTCATGAGCACACCGATAAAACCTCTGGCAGACCGCGTCGTTGCGGTACGCGAAGAAGCCAAGACGCAGACCGCAAGCGGCATTTACCTGCCGGATAACGCCAAAGAAAAGCCTGTTTTGGCCGAGGTAAAAGCCGTGGGGCCAGACGTAAAAGGCATAAAAGTCGGCGACAAGATCGTTTACAAAGAGTATTCGACGACCGAGCTGACGATTGACAGCACGGAGTACCTGATAGTGAAGGAAGAAGACGTCCTCGCGACGGTATAAGAAGGAGTTTAGTGTGGCTAAAAAAGTATTTTACGACGAAGATGCCCGTCAGCGTGTGCTGGGCGGCGCGAAAGCATTGTACGATGCAGTTAAGGTGACTTACGGGCCAAAAGGCCGCAACGTGGTGATCGCCAAAGGCTACGGCGGCCCGACGGTCACGCACGACGGCGTGAGCGTGGCCGATGCGGTTGACCTGCCCGAGCAAGACGACGAAACGCTGGGCTACAAAGTAGGCGCCGAGCTCATCAAGCAGGCGGCAAACAAGCTCAACAAAGCGGCCGGTGACGGCACCACCACCGTAACGGTGCTTACCTACAATATCTTGAAAGAAGCTAACCGCCTCATCGCGGCCGGGCACAACCCGCAGGAATTGCGCAAAGGTATTGAGGCTGCCGGTGCCGAGGTAGTAAAGCAGCTGGACGGCCTTGCCGAGAGCATTGAAGGCAAAAAAGACCGCGTGGCCGAGGTAGCGACCATCAGCGCGGGCGATGAAAGCATCGGCAAACTGATTGCCGACGTGATTGAACAGGTAGGCAAAGACGGCGTGGTAACGGTTGAGGCCGGCCAAAGTATGGAAATGGAAGCCGAGGTAGTAGAGGGCTTCAGCTTGGACCGCGGCTACGTGAGCGCGTTGTTTGCCACCGACGCCAGCCGCCAGGAAGCCGTGTACGAGAAACCGGCCATCCTCATTACCGACAAGAAGATTTCCAGCGTGCAAGAATTTCTGCCGATGCTGGAAAAGCTGGCGCAGGCTGGTAAAAAGGATGTCGTGCTGCTAGCTGATGACGTTGAGGGTGAAGCGCTCAGCGTGCTGGTACTCAACAAGCTGAAGGGCGTGTTTAACACCGTGGCAGTCAAAGCGCCGGCCTTTGGCGACCGTCGCAAGGAAATTCTGGAAGACATCGCTATCCTTACCGGCGCGACGGTAGTCAGCGAAGAGCGCGGCATGACATTCGAGAACGTTGGCCTTGAGGTGCTGGGCAGCGCGCGCAAGGTAATCGTTGGCAAAGACGAGTCGACGATTATCGAAGGCGCGGGCAAGGCGAGCGACGTGAAGGCGCGCATCGCGCAAATTACGGCCCAGGCCGACAACGCCACCAGCGAGTACGACAAAGAGCAGTACGAAAAGCGCGCGGCGGCACTTTCGGGCAAAGTCGCGGTCATTAAAGTAGGTGGCGCGACCGAAACCGAAATCGACGAGAAGAAATTCCGCGTGGACGACGCCGTGGCCGCTACCAAGGCTGCGCTGGCCGATGGTATTGTAGCTGGCGGCGGCGTGACGCTGGTTAACCTCAGCGCGACCATCAAGGCTGACGGTGCGGACAGCATCGCGGCTGGCCGCCAGATCCTAAAGAATGCGCTGAAACAACCGTTCCTGCAGATTACCGCCAATGCCGGGCTGAACAGCGAAGCGCTGCTGGCGCAGGTAGAAGCCGGCAAGTCGGGCTTCGGTATCAACGTCATGAAGCCGGAAGCCGGTCTGGTGGACGTGAAGAAGAACGGCGTGATCGACCCGGCCCGTGTTACGAAGGAAGCGGTGCAAAATGCCGTTTCCATCGCCAGCACGGCGGCCACGATGGGCGCACTAGTGGTAGACGTACCGGAGGCAGAAGCGCCGCAAATGCCAGGCGGTGGTATGCCGGGCATGGGGATGATGTAAACTCCTAAAACATAAAATAACTCCGTTTTCGCGGAGTTATTTTATGAATTGACAGAATTACGGTTATATATTAGGTTTATATAGTACCGATCCGAGAGGCAGGTGGTAACATGGAGTACTACCTGGTGGCGGAAGCGGATGACATCGTCGTCTCCCGCCTGAAGAAGGCCAAATGGGGGGAGGAAATACCTCTCCCTTACCTCGTCCTCGGCGAGGGGCGGTGGCCTGTCACACGCGACGTGACCATGAGAGTTGGCCGTACGTGGCGCAGGCGGCACCTTCGCAATGGGAGCCTCGTCTCCCAGGTAGAGGGCTATCTCTCGACGGGAG
>CBIMUR010000020.1:0-7711 GCA_966247155.1 uncultured bacterium | reverse complement strand
AGCCTGAGCCGTACAAGGGCAAAGGTATTAAGTATGCCGACGAGGAAATTATCCGTAAGGCAGGAAAGGCTGGTAAGTAATCATGGCAGATCTCGCTAAAAAATTGCTCAACAAGAGCCTACGCAAAAACCGCGTCCGCAGCAAGGTAACGGGTACCGCCGAGCGCCCGCGCCTTACCGTTACTATCAGCAACAAGCACGTCAGCGCGCAGCTGATCGATGACGAAAAGGGCCACACTTTGGCTGCTAGCACCACCGTTGGCACCAAGCAAGAGGGCTCGCTGAAGGAACAAGCCGCGTTCGTTGGCACTGATATCGCCAAGAAAGCTAAAAAAGCTAAGATCAGCACCGTCGTGTTCGACCGCAACGGCCGCCAGTACGCTGGCCGCCTGGCCGCGCTCGCCGACGCCGCACGTAAAGAAGGAATGGAGTTCTAGTATGGCAGAACAAGCTGCACAGACTACCCCACGCGCCGAGCAAGGTGCTCGCAGTCCGCGTGGCGGTCGCCGCGATGACCGGCGAAACCAGGCACCGGCAGAGCCAAAGCAATTTGAAGAGCTGGTGATCAACATCGACCGCGTTGCCCGCGTCGTAAAGGGTGGCCGCCGCTTCCGCTTTAAAGCGCTGGTAGTGGTTGGTGACCGCAAAACCAAGGTGGGCGTGGGTGTTGCCAAAGGCGCCGACGTACAAACCGCCATCGCCAAAGCGACCGACGTTGCCAAGAAAAACATGATCACCGTTCCTGTCGTGAACGAAACGATCCCGCACGACGCGGAAATCAAGATTTCCGGCGCGCAGGTGCTGATCAAGCCAGCCGCGCCAGGTACCGGTATTATCGCCGGCGGCGTTGTCCGCTCGATTATCGGCGTGACCGGCATCCGCAACATGCTTTCGAAGAGCCTCGGCTCGACCAACAAGGTCAACATTGCGTACGCGACCATCGAAGCGCTGAAGAGCATGGTACCCCGCGAAGAGTGGCTGAACGCACCGAAGAAAGCGGCTAAGAAGGAGGACAAGTAATGAAATACAACGAACTCCAAGTTAGCGCCAATAAAAGCAAAAAGCGTGTCGGCCGCGGTATCGCTGCCGGCCAGGGTAAAACTGCTGGTCGTGGTACGAAAGGCCAGGGCGCACGTACCGGTAAGAAGCTGGGCGTGATGTTCCAGGGCGGCCAGCGCGCGCTGGTACAGGCCGTGCCGAAAGCCCGTGGCTTCAAGAGCAAGCGCACCCCGGCACAGGTCGTTTACCTCGACCACCTGAACGCCTTCAAGGGCAAAACCGTCGACAACTTCGTACTGTTTGAAGCCGGCATGATCGCCACGCCGTTCCAGGCGGTCAAGATCATCGCCCGCGGCGAACTGCTAGAGTCGGTAACGCTACGTGTCCAGGGTGCTAGCAAAAGCGTCCAGGCTGCCGTAACAAAAGCCGGCGGCGCGTTTGAAAAAGTACCGACGCCTATCAAAAAGAGCGCCAAAGAAGCAGAAAAAGAGGACAAATAATCCTCTGCTGCACTTTTCGGAGTATACTGGAAGAGTATACTCCGTGGGGTAGCAACAGAGAGACCATTAAGAGAGGGTAAAACGACCGATGAACTGGAAAACCATCTTCCGATCATTTAAGAACAAAGACATGCAAAAGCGCCTGCTGATCGTGCTGGGCATTATCGTGGCCTACCGGTTTCTGGCGCACATTCCCGTGCCACTGGCCGACCCGACCCAGCTGAAAGACGTTATCAAAAGCGTCGTCGGCGGTAGCGACTTCGGTGGATTTTTAAACCTTCTCTCCGGCGGTGCGCTCGCCAGCTTTTCAATCGTATTGGTGGGCATGAGCCCGTTCATTACGGCGTCAATCATCACGCAGCTGCTTACCAAGGCCATCCCTCGGCTTGAGGAGCTGCACAAAGACGGCGAGTCAGGCCGGCGCAAAATCAACCAGTGGACACGTATTATCTCTGTGCCGCTGGCCATCGTGCAGTCTATTGCGTTCATTTACATCCTGCGGCAAACGGTATTGGCTGGCAACACGACCGGCCTGTCCGACACTACCCTCATGGAGTGGACAGTCGCGGTCACCGCCATGACCGCCGGCTCTGTCCTCTTGATGTGGCTCGGCGAACTTATCACCGAGCAGGGTATCGGTAATGGTATCAGCCTAGTGATTTTTGCGGGCATTATTAGCCAGCTGCCGCAGACGCTCGCCTCTATCGGCACCTCGCTTTTCGATACGTCCCAGGGGACGCTGAGCGTGTTCGGCTGGTTTACCGTACCGGTCAATCCAACAGCGTTTTGGGTTACCCTTGGCATCTCGCTGGCATCACTAATCGTGTTATACGTGCTGGTGAAAATCAACGAGGCGCAGCGCGTCATTACCATCAATTACGCAAAACGTGTGCAGGGTAATAGTACCTACGGCGGCGTTAAAAGCGTGCTGCCAGTCAAACTGATTGCGGCCGGCGTGATCCCCGTCATCTTTGCCGTGGCATTCCTGTCGCTGCCAGCGTTCGTTGGCCAGGTGCTGAAGGCCACCAACAATCCCGCATATCTCGAGCTTGCCAACAATCTCATCCGGTGGTTCCAGGCACCGCAGCCCGGCTCGTTTACCGGCGGCGACCTCGGCGCGTTCATTTACCCGGCCGCGTACTTCGTGCTGGTCATCCTCTTTACGTACTTTTACACCGGCATCGTCTTCAACTCCAACGAAATCGCCGAGAACCTGCAAAAGCAAGGTGGCTTCATTGAAGGCGTCCGCCCCGGCATCCAGACCGAGAAATATCTCTCGCGTACCGTCAACCGCCTCATCCTGTTCGGGTCAATCGCTCTTGGTGTTATCGCCGTCATGCCGTTTGGCGCCGAATACATTTTCGCCCAGCTAGGCATCGCCGCCACCAACCTCGCTATCGGAGGTACCGGTATCTTGATTGTCGTGTCCGTCGGGCTTGAAACGCTGCGCCAGATCAACTCGCGCGCGCTGATGGTTACCTACGACGACTACAAATAATCACGCTACCTCTTTTGCCTTACTGCACTACATGATATGGTCATAGCATGACAGCAGCATCCTCAAAAGAAGGCTACTACGGCGAACCTCAGGGGGAGCCGGCAATCGTCCTACGGGGTGAGGTGATCCGCTTCATGACCCCAGAACATCGAGAGAGGATCGCAAACTCGCTTGGCATCTTGATAGGCGCTCGTGCGGAGGTCATACACGATCCGGCTGATCAGCCAGAAAGTAGCGGCGCGCCTGATGAGCCGCCCCTCAGAGAGCAGGAATGCAACGAAGATAACAAACTAATCCCACCTTTCTCCGCCGTCATCAGACACCCTAGGAATTGGGGGTATCCTTCGGATGGAGTTGCAGAATTTATCCGTACCGTTACCCGGCAACATCCCGAAAGCTTGCAAAATGAATCAATGACCAAACGAGCCGTGGCAGCCGTTGCCGTTGCGGGCAGCCGCGCCTCGACGTCCGACACCAAGCTAGATAGGTACTTTGACTTTCATTACGAGGGTACGCCGGTCGAACCTCATTACCGACCAGTGGCTGCAATCACCTTCAAAAACCCCAGCGCTTTTCTTGACAGCCAAGCTAACGTCCACGAGCTCGTCCACAACCTAGGTCCCAAAGGGGTCGAGGCGCTAGCCGAGCTGGCGCTTGTCGTCACTGGTACAGTGAAGCCTCAGCGCCAGGTTCCCTGACATCTGCCACTTGACGACCGGTCAAAATCCGCTACAATAGAAGTATCAAATCACGCCGTGAGAAAAATATCGAACGGAAATCTCTAAAATGCTTGCGGAGCAGGACATCTTCCTGTATAATCTACTACTGTTATCTATGGCGAGTCAAAAGGAAGTAATCAAAATGATCGGTACGGTAGTGGAAGCACTGCCGAACACTCAATTTAAGGTTGAACTGGAAAACGGCCATACGATCATCGCCCACATCAGCGGGAAAATGCGCAAGCACTATATCCGTTTGGTACCGGGCGATAGGGTAGAAGTTGAGATGACCCCTTACGACCTCACGAAGGGCAGAATCAGCTTCCGCCTGCGCGACGAGCAGAAGCCATCGTTCAAGGCGGCTGCTTAAACATTAAATTAACGGAAAACCGGAGTTTTATGCGCTCATGAAAGTTCATGCAGGTGTCAAACTGAGGGGTCCTGGCGACTATTTTCAGCGCATTAAAGGGCGCCTTCGCGTCAGGAACAAGAAAAAACGTAAGCATAATCAAAGGCAGGGTTAAGCATGGCTCGAATTTCTGGGGTAGTTATCCCGAATGAGAAGCAAGTTCAGATCGCTCTTACCTACATCTATGGTATCGGTCCGAAATTTGCTCGAGACATCCTTGCGGCGGCTAAAGTAGAGCCGACCACTCGGGTGAAAGATCTCACCGAGGCTGAAGAACAGCGCATTCGTGAAGTAATCGACAAAGATTACACCACCGAAGGCGACCTACAGCGCTTGGTAACAAACAATATTAAGCGTTTGAAGGACGTGAATGCGTACCGGGGACTCCGTCACAAAGCCGGCCTTCCAACCAAAGGCCAGCGCACTCGCACGAACGCACGAACGCGCAAGGGCAAAGCGATTGCCGTTGGTGGCACGCAGAAGAAAGCCGCATCTAAGACGTAGAAAGGAACATGAGAGATGGCAGAAGCTAAAACTACGACTCGTAAAAAGCAGCGCCGATCAGTTCCTTCTGGTCAGGTGCATATCCAGGCGACGTTCAACAACACGATCGTCACCTTTACAGATAAAAAAGGTAACAAGTTAACGGCAAGCAGCGCCGGTGCCTGCGGGTTCCGCGGCAGCAAAAAGGGTACGGCGTACGCCGCCCAGATCGCTGCTGAAAAGGCTGCCGAAGCCGCGAAGGCATTACATGGGTTCGCGAACGCCGACGTGTTCGTCAAAGGCGTTGGCCTTGGCCGCGACGCCGCGATCCGCGCGCTTTCAAACTTCGATATTACCGTTGACAGCATTAAAGACGTGACCGGCGTACCACACGGTGGTGTCCGCCCACGTAAGGCAAGGAGGGGCTAGAAAATGGCACGAGATACTTCGCCTATCGTGAAGCAAAGCCGCCGCGAAGGCTACGCGCTTCACCCGAAAGCACACAAAATCTTAGCTAAAAAGTCCGGCATTCCGGGCCAGCACGCGCACGGCCGCCAAGGCAAGCAAAGCCTCTACGCCGTACAGCTGCGCGAAAAGCAGAAAGTCCGCCGTCTTTACGGCTTGCTGGAAAAGCAGTTCGCCCGCCTCATGACCGAGGCCGACCGCGCCAGCGGCCACGGCATTCTGCCTGGTGAGTTGCTGCTACAGCTGCTCGAGCGCCGCATCGACAACGCCGTGTACCGCGCCGGTTTTGCCACGAGCCGCCGTGCCGCCCGCCAGCTGGTTGGCCACGGCCACTTCACGCTGAACGGCCGCCGCGTCGACATTCCGTCGATCCGCCTGAAGGCAGGTGATGTCATTGCCGTCCGCCCGAAGAGCACGAAGTCTGGCTACTTTACGCATATTAGCGACGTGACCAACAACTCGATCCAAGGCCCTCTTTCATGGCTGAAAGCCGACGAAAAGAAGCTGAAAATCGAAATCACCGGCCTGCCGAAGCGCGAAGAAGCCGAAGCCGACATCAACGAGCAGCTAATTGTTGAGTACTACTCACGCTAAAAAGGGTAAGGAGATAAGAAATGTCAAAAGTAATTCACAACCCCGCGCTCGCTGCAGTGAACGAACTAGGCGCCAATGAAGCCGAATTCGTTATCGAGCCGCTGTACGCCAACTACGGCTACACGCTCGGCAACAGCATGCGCCGTGTCCTCCTTTCATCCATTGAAGGCGGCGCGATCGTTGCATTCCGTATCGAGGGCGCAACCCACGAGTTCACGACCGTTGACGGCGTGAAGGAAGATGTCGTTGACATCATGCTCAACCTCAAGAACATCCGCCTGAAGGTCCACACCGACCAGCCGGTCGAGCTGCGCCTTGAGAAGAAAGGTGCCGGTGCCATCACCGCGGGCGACATCAAGACGACCGCCGACGTTGAGGTCATCAACCCAGAGCAGATCATCGCGACCATCGACGACCCGAAGAAAGCCGTTGTCATGGACCTCGTTGTCGAGTCCGGCCGTGGCTACCGCACGATCGAAGAGTCGAGCGAAGCGCGCCTGCACAGCGACATGATCGCGCTTGACGCCGTTTTCAGCCCGGTGCTGCGCGTCCGCTACAAAGTCGACAGCACGCGTGTCGGCCAGGAAACCAACCTCGATAAACTGCGCCTGATCATTGAAACTGACGGTTCGCTGACGCCACGCGTTGCTTTCGAGGAAGCAGCAGCGATTTTGGTCAACCAGTACACCGCGCTCGCTGGTTCTACTACGGTAGAAGCCGCACCTGCGCTCGGCCAGCAAAGCGACGACGACACGAGCGAGCTTAACACCTCGATCGAAGAGCTGAACCTGACCGCCCGCACGGCAAACGCGCTGATCAACAACGACATCCGCACCGTTCACGACCTCGTGACGCTGAGCGAGCAGGATCTGCGCGAACTCAAGGGCTTTGGCTCCAAGGCGCTTGACGAAGTAAAAGATAAACTAGCGGAGCTTGAACTCTAATGCATCGACACGGATACAAAGGGCGCAAGTTTGGCCGCGAACGCGACCAGCGCCGCGCACTGCTGAAAGGCCTCGCTACCAGCCTGGTAGAACATGGCAAGATCGAAACGACCTTGCCAAAGGCCAAAGAGCTCGTGCGTTACATCGAGAAACTCATTACCAAAGCTAAAAAAGGCGACCTTGCGAACCGCCGCCAGGTAATCGCGGGGCTCAGCACCCAAGCTGCAGCCTTCAAGCTGGTCGACGAAATCGCACCGCAGCTAAAAGGGCGCACTAGCGGCCACGTCCGCGTACAGCGCACCCGCCTTCGCGTCGGTGACGGTGCACAGATGGCAACGATCGAGTTCGTTGACGAGCTGAAGCCGGCCGCCAAAGAGGAGGTAAAAGCCTAATGAACGCAAAAACCTACTCCCAAAAGCCAAGCGAAGTAACCCGCCGCTGGATCCTCATTGACGCCAGCGAGGCGCCGCTCGGCCGCGTTGCCACCCAAATCGCAACCTACCTGACCGGCAAATACAAGCCAAGCTACACGCCGCACATCGACGGTGGCGACTACGTCGTCGTGGTAAACGCCAAAGATACGGTCGTTACCGGCAACAAAGAGAAGGCGAAAGTATACTACCGCCACTCCGGTTTCCCGGGCGGCATCAAAGACGCGCGCCTTGAGGAAGTCCGCGAGAAATTCCCAGAGCGTATCATTGAAAACGCCGTAAAGGGAATGCTGCCAAAGAACAAGCTGGCTGCAGAGCGCATGAAGCGCCTGAAAGTTTTCGCCGGCAGCGAACACGCCCACACCGCACAAACTCCAGAGAAAGTTGAGGTAAAGTAATATGGCTGAAGCTAAATACTTCTACGGCCTGGGCCGGCGCAAAAGCGCAACCGCCCGCGCCCGCCTGTACGCCGGCAAAGGCAACGTCACGATCAACGACAAGCCGGCCGCAGAGTACCTTTCCGAGAACAAGACCCTCCTCGCTGAAGTGACCGACCCATTGGCGCTGGTCAACAAGCAGAAGGAATTCGACGTTACCGTAAAGGTAAACGGCGGTGGCCTCGCTGGCCAGGTAGACGCCATCAAGCTGGCGATCGCCAAGGCGCTGACCG
>CBIMUR010000019.1:0-8161 GCA_966247155.1 uncultured bacterium | reverse complement strand
GGCAGCGATGTGATTCAGAACGGCAAAACCCACCTTACCGGCATTGGCCCGCTCCACCTTTCGGGGCACGGCTACTACGACGACCACGTGAAACTGGTGAACGCGCTCAACCCGAAATACTACCTGCCGATCCACGGCGAATTCCACATGCTGGTCCACAACGCCGAGCTGGCAGAGAAAGAGTGCGGCATCCCGCGTGACAATATTTTCGTGTGCGACAGCGGCGACGTGGTCGAGATTGATGCTAATGGTGCCAAGAAGGCCGGACGTATCCCGGCGGGCGGTATTATGTACGACGACAGCGGCGCTATCGTTTCCGAAGTGGTGCTGAAAGACCGCATCCACATGGCGACCGAGGGCATGTTCGTGGTGGTACTGACGGTGCAGCGCGGCACCGGCCGGCTCATGACCAGCCCGGACATCATTTCCCGCGGCTTCATTTACCTGCGTGACAGCGAAGAGCTGATGGGGACGATCCGTCAGTACCTCAAGCAAAAGGTTGCCCGCAGCTTTGGCGGCAAAAAGATCGACCTTGATGTCATCAAGAAAGAGCTGAAAGACGAGATTACGCACATCCTGTACGACCAGACGCGCCGCACGCCGATCGTGATCCCGGTGATCAATGAAATTGGCGGTGGCAACGGTGGCGGCCAGAACCGTGCCAAAAGCCCTGAGGCAAAGAAAGGCAACGCGCTGCCAAAGCCTTCCGGCAAGAAGTTCCCGCCGCGCCAGGTGCCAGACACCGAAGCGACCGCGCCGAAAGTCCGCCAAGATACCCCCGCGTACTAGCGCACGCGCAAGAAAACGCCTTCTGCACAGAGGGTGTTTTTATAATGACATTGACTTTTTATAAATATTATGCTAATGTAAAAAGACAAGCCACATAAAAAACAAACACCCAGGTACCGTCAATGAAATTCATCTATCTTATTTACATGCTGGCTGCTACGGCGGCAGTATGTGCCGGCGCGCCACAGTTGCGCAAGCTGGTGTTAACGCGGCAGGCGGACGGCTTTAGCCTGCCAACGTGGGTAATATGGCTGGTGGCGCAGGTGGTTTCGCTGGTGTACGCTATTGCGGTAAACGACCGGCTGTATGCTGTCGTTTCTAGCATATGGGTGGCGTTTTACGCTGTCATGGTGACGCTGATCATCAAGTACCGGAGCGCTGAGGAAGCGGCCGAAGAGGGTACGCAGCCCCTGGCATAAACGGTTTGCGGGGCGATGGCATTATTGCTATAGTAGAAGTATACATACGGCGCGGACGTGCCGGCAGTTAACGGGGTATAACCTACGGAGAGGGAGTGGCGCTAAGACTCAAGTGGCAATGGCGCAACCGGCGGAGCAAACGCCAGGCGCGCGCTTTCCTGGCGGTGGCGGCAGTTTTCGCCGTCATGGGGGTTTTGATTGCCCATTTGCCGCGTACCGAACGGGCGGACGCCCTGGCCAAAGGGTCTGCCCGCTTGTTTTACGGTGAGAGCAACTCCGGCTCGCCGAAATACCGCGATTGGACGAACGGCACCAACACTTTTGGTTCGCAGTTTTCCATGGTAGATACCAGCGATTCCGTTCACCATATACAAACGGCCGCTTCGCCGACGCGCAACGAGCAGATCGCGGCGTACACGAAACAGGCTTTTTTTGGCAACCAGCTGCAGGTGCAGCGGTGGAACGGCTCCAGCTGGACGCTTGACTGGCAAGTGGGAGTCGGCTATAACTCCAGTGCCCCCCGGTTTGACGTGGCCTACAGCCAGTCGAACGGCAACGCGTACGTGTTTTACACCAAGAACGGCCAGCTGGCCTACCGCATGTACAATGGCTCCAGCTGGACGGGCGAGTCTACCTATACGGCCGTCAGGACGAGCGGCAACTTGGCGTACGTGAAGGCGCTTGCCCGGCCAGGCACGAACGAAATTGCCGTCATGTGGGCGACCGATAGCAACATGGATATGTCGGTGAACTATTTCAATGCCGCGACCGGCACGTGGTCGGGCGAGCCGGCAGCGGCGCTTTCGCTGAACGTTTCGCGTGTGGGCAACGGCACGAGTATCAACAGTGATTTTGCCGACATGGCGTTCGAAAGCGTGTCGGGCGACCTGCTGGTGTGCTGGGGCGACGAAGATGTGCTCGACCTGAAGTGCGCTACCCGCAGCGCGGGGGTCAGCGGCACCTGGGGAAGTGTGCAAACCTATACCTCCTTCGCCACTAGCCCGACAGACATGAAGCTAGCGCCGGAGCCGGGAACCGATTACATTGCCTACAACAACGCGCAGGATGACGACACGACCACCCGTTCGGCCGAAGCGGCCATCTGGGACGGCTCTACCTGGGGCAATATTACCAATTATGACACCTCGATCAACTCGGTGGGTGGCTCGAACACCAACGTGTCGGTGGGGTGGCTGAAGAGCGGCAGCCAGTCGCGCGTGGTAGCAACGTACGACGACAACCTGAGCGCCGGGATCGACTGGGTTATGTTTAATAAAAACACTTCTAGCTGGTCGACCCAAAGCCCGGCCATGCCGGCAGTAACGCCCAGCGGTTTTGACGACTACATGCACCTTATGCGGGCGAACCCGTACGACAGCTCCGAGCTGATGTTTTTCCTGCGCGACTGGGGGAGCGACCTGCTGTCGGAGAAAATAAAATTCGACGGCACGAATGTCACCTGGACGTCGACCGACCCGCCTGGCACGACGCTGGAGACAGAAATGCAAAGCAGCGACCTTAACCGCGGCTGGAGCGCCGATCTTATCTATTACCAATATGTCACGTCGTATGGCCAGGCGAGGTACCGCGTGTTTAATAACGCCGATTCGACGAACGTGGGCACGGCGCTGGCTGCCGTAAATACCGCTGCTGCGCTACCGTCTCCCGGCGCTGCTTTCCGCGCGCGCGTGGCCGTGGACGTTTCCGGTGCCCCGCTCGCTGCCGGCATGGAGGATTTTAAGCTGCAGTACGCGGGCAAAGGAGCTGGGAGTTGCAGTGCCCCAAGTGGTACGCCTGCCGCATATACCGACGTGACTTCTGCCACGCTGTTGGCATTCAATAATAACTCCACCCCCGCCGATGGCGCGGCGCTGACCGCCAACGCGAATGATCCTTCCAGTACCGCGACACAAACGTACGAGGAGGCGAACAATTTCACGGCCTCGTCGCAAGTCGCTGCTGGAGGCAGTGGCCTGTGGGATTTCGCGTTGAAAGATAACGGCGCGCCCGCTAGCACGACCTATTGTTTCCGCATCGTGAAGAGCGACGGGACGGCACTGGAAAGCTATACGCAGTATCCGGAAGTGACAACCTCTGCCGACACTAATACCGCCCCGAACGCGCCGGCTTCTTTAACTCAGAAAAAGGCCGATACCTCGGCACTCGCCACTGGCGGTTGGGTAAATGACGGCGCGGTGACTTTCGGCGCGACGCTTAGCGACCCGGATAGCAGCGACACGTTGCAGCTGTGCGTTGAGAAAAAAGCCCTGGGCGTGGCATTTACTAATACGGAGGACAGCTGCGGCTCGGGCGTGGCGTATGCCGGCTCGGCCGTAAGCGCGACGCTGCCGGCGACGAGCCTGGGCGAAGGCGAGTACCACTGGCAGGCCAGAACGAAAGATGCCGAAGGGGAGTATTCGGCCTGGGTAAGTTATGGCGGCAACGCCGAGTCGGCGCGCGACTTTGGCGTTGATACCAGCGCGCCCACTGGCGGCACGGTGTACGACGGTAGCTCTAGTGGAGTAGACGCGGCGTTCGGGACGACGTCGGTTTCGGCGCTTTCGGCCAACTGGTCGGGCTTCTCAAGTGATATTTCGGGGCTGAGCCGCTACGATTATTCCATAGGCACTACCGCTGGTGCTACCGACGTGCGCGGCTGGACAAACAATGGCACTAACACGTCGGTCACGGCCAGCGGGCTAAGCTTGCATACGTCGCAGAAATACTATGTGAACGTGCGCGCGGTCGACGTGGCGGGCAACGTGCAAAGCGGCGTGTCTAGCGACGGCCAGATGGTGCTGCCGAGCCTGAGTTTCGGCCTGTCATCTGGCAACATTACGTTCAATAGTCTCAACGCGGGCAACAGCTATACCGATACGCAGTCGGCTGATATCACCACGTCAACCAACGCGTACGGTGGCTACGTGGTGCGCGCCTTTGCTACCGGCAACCTGACGGCCGGCGCGTTCTCCATTCCTGGCTTTTCAGGCGGAAGCTATAGCGCGCCCGACGCGTGGCAGGCAGGCGACAACGGGCTGGGATACACCTCAAGCGATACCTCGGTGCAGGGCGTTAATAAATTCCAGGCGGCCACATGCCCGGGCGGCTCGGCGTTCGCTTCTCCTGGGTGCTTCGCGCCGTTCAGCTTGAGTCAGCCGGGCGACATAGTGGCCGACCACGAGCCGGTGGCTAGCGGTGTGGCGATTACCGACGATACTTACACCATTACGTACAAAATAACCGCGCCGGCCACCCAGGCAGCCACTCGCTACACGGCGAACGTGGTGTACTCGGTGGTGCCGGTATACTAGGTTTGGCATGCTACGCGCGTTGATTTGTTCGGTGCTCCTTGTCGTCGTGCTGCCGGTCGTGGCACGGGCGGAGCAGGCGCCCCGAGCGACGCTAGGCATCAGCCCGGCGATTACCGAGTGGCTGGCCGGGCCGGGCCAAACGCTGCAAAAGACCGTGCTGGTAAGCAATGCTACCAAAGAGCCGCTGCCGGTTTCGGCACTCGTACGGCCGTTTCAATTGCAAGGGGCGGACCGCTTGGCGCCTACGGCTGGCGGCCGGTATGATGCCTCATCGTGGCTAACGGTAGAAAACGGGGATTTCATTTTAAAACCGGGTGAAACGCGCAAGGTGGGCGTGGTGCTTGCCGTTCCGAAAGACGCGCCGCCCGGCGGCCATTATGCCACGGTATATTTCCGGCAGCTCCGTCCGGCTGGCAGCGCCGGGGCGCAGGCACAGGTGGGCGCGTTGGCATTCATTACCGTAAAAGGGGAGGTGGTGAAAAAGCTGGAAAGCGGAGGCATAAAAACCCAGTGGAGCGGCGGCACCCTGTCGATAACGGCAACGCTGCGCAACGCGGGGAACGTGCACATTATGCCGGAGGGCGAGTTTGTGATTCTCAACTGGCTGGGCAACGAAGTGGGCAGGGTAAAGCTGCCGCAGGGCATGGTGTTGCCACAAACGGCGCGCCCGTACCAAGCGTCGTTTAAACTGCCGGGGTACGGAGTGTATACCGTAAAGCCGCTGCTTTCGTATGGGGACAACCAGCCGTTGGACATGCCGCGCGCCACCGTATGGGCGGTGCCGTGGAAGTTGCCGTTTCTTATCATGCTTATTGTTGTGGCTGGCTGGTTTGGCATTTACCGGATCCGCCACCGTTGGAAGCGCGCGTTTTTTGCCTTGACGCAAAGAAAGCTCTAAGGGTATACTGATTATGATTAGGTGTGAAAAAGTGGAGGAAAACTATGCGCGTGGTAGTGCACAGGGCGAGTAGCAAATCGAGACGGGTTATTAGCAGTATAAGCGTGGGCATACTGGCGCTGGCATTATTGCCGTTTACCGTGGTAAACGCGGCACTTTCCAGCACTTCCGTACAGTTAAGCGACCCCCGGCCGAGCGCCACGTCGCAGTATACGCTTTCAGCGAACGGGTTCAACACGGGAACGGCTATCGGCTGTATTGAGGTGGATCTTGGCTCGAGCGCCGACGGCACGGGCTCTATTACTGGCCTGAGCACCGCCAGCTCGACCCTGGTGTCGCAAAGCATTACCGCCACCGGCACATGGGCGGTAGACAACACGCAAAGCGCCGGCCACAAGCTGCGGCTCACGAATGGCACCCCAGTAGCGCCGCAATCGGGCGCCCAAACGGCCGTATGGGGCGCGGTAACCAACGGCAGTACGGCTGACACGGGCTACTACGCCAAGATTACGACCTACACGACCAATGCCTGCTCTACTCCCGTTGATACGGTCACCGTCCAATTCATTTACACCGACGGCACGGCAGTATCGGCAAATGTCGACTCGTCGCTGGCTTTCAGCGTAGCGGGTGCCAGCAGCGGTACCACTTGTAACGGCGCGACCAGCAACGTAACTACTACCGCCACGACCGTCCCGTTTGGCACGGTAACGACCGCCAGCAACAAGATCGGCGTGCAGCAGCTGACCGCCTCAACCAATGCTGGCAACGGCTATACTGTCGCGGCTCGCTATAGCGGCGCGCTGGCCTCGGGCAGCAACACTATTGCCGACCACACCGGTACCAATGCCTCGCCGACAGCCTTTGCTAGCGCCGGTACGCCTGCCTTTGGCTACACGACCAACGACGCTTCGCTTGGCACGGGTACGGCCAACCGCTTTACTTCTACGCCGGACGTTTGGGCAAAGTTTACCACCTCGAACAATGAGGTCGCCTACAATAACGCGGCCGTTTCCAGCCAAACCACCTGCGTTGGCCAACAGGTAGCGGTCGGTACTACCACGCCGTCCGGCGCGTACACCACCAGCGTGATCTACACGGCAACGCCTGTTTACTAGCCTGAGGAAAGGGGTACATGAAAGCTCGCGGAAAGTGGCGTCGTATACGCATAGGCAGCTATGGGCTCGCGGTGGCGTGCGCCGTGCTTGTGGGCGCTTGCGTGCAGGCGGGCACGGCCGGGGCGGAGCCGTCCAAGACGTCGCTGGCCATCTCGCCTCCGGTATTTGAGCTTTCGGCCAACCCAGGCGATGAGCTGACGCATACTATCAGGGTAGACAACCTCACTAGCCAGGCGCTACCGCTTGAGGTAACGCGCAAAGATTTTATTGCCATGGGCGAGGAAGGCCAGGCGGCGCTGACGGACAAGCCGACGCAATATTCGCTGTCCTCTTGGATTCATCCGGATACGGGGAAATTCTTGCTAGCGCCGCACGCTTCAAAAACGGTCAAGTTTACGATAAAAGTGCCGGAAACGGCCGAACCGGGCGGGCATTTTGGCTCGGTGGTATTCAAGACGGCGCCAAAGAAAAACGGCGCCACGTCGGGCCTGGCGATCGGGCAGGAGATTGGCGCGCTGGTGCTTTTGCGGGTGGCGGGCGACGTAGAGGAGAGCGGCCGGATCGTTAGTTTCAGGCCGAAATCTAGCCTTGCTGAAACGGCGCCGGTTACATTTGAAACGCGGTTTGAAAACACTGGTAACGTACAGGTAAAGCCGTCCGGTACCGTGACCGTAGCCGACATATTCGGCCGCAAAATAGGCGACGCTCATCTGGAGTCGCGCACGGTGCTACCGGGGTCGGTGCGCAAGATAACGACCGAATGGAACGACGGCAACCTTTGGCCCGGCTGGTACACGGCGACAGTTTCGCTCGGGTACGGCTCTAAAGGGCAGCTAGTCACGGCAAGCACGTCTTTCTTTGTTTTCCCCTACAAAATCATTATCCCTGCCGTAGCTATCCTCGTATTATTGGGCGCGCTTGTCTACCGTGGCCGCAGACGCCTTGGCCGCGCCGTTAGAATACTGCTTGGGAAGGAGTAGCTGGTGCGGTTTCGCTGGCTCGTCGCTGTTATCTGTGCGGTTGTGGTGCTGGCAGGCGCGCGTTCGCCTTCGGTAGCGGCTGAAAACGTGCACGTATCGGCAGGCGTGGGCGACACGACACTGCGCATTTCGGGCTGGACGGCGCCGTTCGCGTTCGTGACGCTGATGGAGAACTCGATGGTGGTAGGCACGACGACGGCCGGGGCGGACGGGCGCTATGTTTTGTTGCTGGTCGGGCAGATGCCGGGCATTCACAATTTCCGTATATTTTCGCGCGATAGCAAAGGCCGGGTAACGGATCCGGTGACGACCCAGCTGAACGTTGCCGAGCACTATGAAACCGCCGTCAGTATTTTTCTGCCGCCAACCGCCGTCACGACGAACCAGGGAGACGCGGTAGTGGTGGAAGGTTCCACGGCGCCGAATGCCATCGTGATACTGACGATAGGCGGCAAGTATTTCAAAACCAAGGCGGACAGCGACGGCAACTGGCGCTACGTGATTGCTGCCGATGACCTGCCGGCGAGCGAATATCATATCAGCATCGCGGCGATATTGCCCGGTGGCTTGCAAAGTTATTTTGCCGGCATACCGTCGGTAGATATTCCGCCGCTTGCCAGCAGGCAGAAAAAGCCGGCACCGGGCG
>CBIMUR010000018.1:0-8434 GCA_966247155.1 uncultured bacterium | reverse complement strand
CTGCAGCTTTTCAATGATCGGCCACATCAGGCTAATTTTAAAGACATCCGGGCTGTCGATAGCAGCCGCGGCAATGCGCTCTAGCCCGCCGCCAAAGTCGACGTTCTTTTTTTCGAGCGGCTCGAAGCTGCCGTCCTCAAGCCGGCGGTATTGCATGAACACCTGGTTGCCGATTTCCATGAACTGGCCGCTGTCGCTGGCCGGGTGCGCCAGGCCGTAACCCTCGGCGTGGTTCTGCGGGCCGAAATCGTAAAATACCTCGCTATCCGGGCCGCACGGGTCGCCAATAGGGGTTTTATCGAGGCCGCCACCACGGGACCACCAGTTTTCGCCGTCGTCGTAAAAGAAAATCCGTTCGCCCGGCTTAATACCGCGCTTGTCACCGTCTTCCTGGCTACCGATCTCGGCGATTTTCGCCTCGATTCCCTTTTCTTCAAACACTTTTTGCCAAATTTGTGCCGCCTCATCGTCGCGTGGGATGCCGTGCTTTTCATCGCCAATGAAGGCCGTCACGTACAGCTTGTTCGGGTCAAGCCCTACGACATCGGTAAGAAACTCAAAGAACCAGCGGATCTGCTGCTCTTTGAAATAGTCACCCATGCTCCAGTTGCCCAGCATCTCAAAAAAGGTGGTGTGGCGGTTGTCGCCCACGTCGTCGATATCCTGCGCGCGCAGGCACGTCTGGCTGTCGGCCAGCCGCACGCCCGCCGGGTGATCCTTGCCCAGCAGGTACGGCAAAAGTGGCTGCATACCACTGCCGGTAAACAGCGTAGTCGGGTCGTCCTTGAGTTGCAAGGGCGCCCGCGCGATAATCTCGTGCTGGCGGTCTTTAAAGAATTGTAAATAGGCGTTGCGGATATCTTGGGCATTCATGGGTTTTATTATAGCAGCCGCCCGCCTCTGTTAATAGCCCGGCCGCTATTTTATTTGTTCTCTCCGCCTGGCAAGATGCTGTCTTTGGCTTCTTGCGCCTGGCTGCCAAGCTCTTCCAGCTGCCCCGTCGCGTCATTAATTTGGCTGGCGATATCCTCCGGATTCACGCCCAGCTGCTCGGTGGCGCCGCCGAACGCCTCGGCCAGTTTCTCTTTTATCATGTCAAACATCGTCAGTCCTTTCATTAGCTATACGGTTACCATAGCAAACGTTACTGAATCTTGTCTGAAGCTATATTGCTACGATGCCGCCGCCAAGGCACGTGTCGCCATTGTAAATAACGACCGATTGGCCGGCAGCCACGGCACGTTCGGGGTTTGCCAGCCGGAGTTGAGCGCCGCCTTGGCTAACTGTCGCTACTGCCTTGGCTAGTTTAGCGCGGTGGCGCACGCGGATGTCGTATTCGCCATCCTCCGGCATACCGTTGATCCAATGGACGGCCATGAGCTCCACCGTCTTTTTCCAAAGGGTTTCATCGTTCAGGTCACGCGTCGCATAGACTTCGTTTTTGTCCATGTCTTTGCCCACCACGTAATACGGCAGGCCGCCGCCCAGGTTGAGGCCGTGGCGCTGGCCCAGGGTGTAGAAAATCGCGCCGTCGTGCGTGCCAAGCGTTTCGCCGGTTTTTTTATCGATAATCTTGCCGGGCACCTGCTGAACGTACTGGGAAAGAAATTCCCGAATGCCGATCTGCCCGACAAAGCAAATGCCCTGGCTGTCTTTTTTGCCAGCGGTAAACAGGCCGCGCTCCTCGGCCATTTTGCGCACCTCGGGCTTGGTATATTCGCCCAGCGGAAAGAGCGTTTTTTGCAGCGCCCCGCCGGTGACGCGGTAGAGAAAATACGTCTGGTCTTTGTTGGTGTCTTTTGCCTGTTTTAATGCGCCGTTTTCAACCCGCGCGTAGTGGCCCGTCGCGATCATATCAGCACCGTCTTCCAGCGCGGCGTCTAGGAAAAGCTTGAACTTCACCTCTTGGTTGCACATAATGTCGGGGTTCGGCGTACGGCCAAGCTTGTATTCTTCTATCATGTAATCCACAACTTTGTGCTTGTACTCATTTTCAAAGTCAAACACCTTAAAGTCGATACCCAATTGCACCGCGACGCGCTTGGCATCAGCCAGGTCGTCTGCCCACGGACAGCGCATGCCGGGCAGGTCTTGGGTCCAGTTTTTCATGTAGACGCCAGTCACGTCGTAGCCCTGTTCCTTTAGCAGCGCGGCCGTAAGGCTACTGTCAACCCCGCCGCTCATGCCCACGTATACTTTCGTCATCTGGAGCCCCCTACGTAAAACGCGATAATCTTTACGAACTCGCCCACGGCCAAAAACCAGCCGATCGGCGTCATCCACCAAAAGGGCGACCATTGGTCGTCGCGCGGTACTGGGTGATTGCGCACCGTCACGTCGCTTGAACGCTTGTTAAATTCCAGCCCGGCGCGGCGCTGATGATACGCCGACGTGACTAAAATGACCGACTTTATGCCGTTTTGCTCAAAGATCGACTGCGTATTGACCGCGTTTTGCTTGGTCGTCTCCCCGTATTCCTCGACGATGATATCCTCTTCCGGCACGCCCTCGGCCTTTGCCGTGCGGCGCATGGCCACGGCGTTGCTCGGACCGGATTTGTCCTGTGCCGCGCCCGAGAAAATCAGCTTCGGCGCCCACCCGTTCTGGTAGAGCTTTACCGCTTCGCGCGTGCGTGCCTGCGTGTCGCCGCCGCTTACCGCGACAATCGCGTCGGCCGCATGACAGCCTTTCCTGTCGCTCGGCGCGTCATCGCAGCCAGCTAGGTCATTTGGCGCAAGGTACGCGCTGAGCCCGATAATAATAACGGCGAGCGCAACGACAATCGCGATGATGGTTCTCATTTTGCCACCCTCGCGCGCTCGCGCCGTACTTCCTCAATAATAATCGCCGCGGCTTTGCCTGTGTTTTCTGGCGTCGAAAGCTGGCCGAGCGTCAGGCGCAGGCTGCCATCTGCCACCTCGGGCGGAAGGCTGATTGCCGTCAGCACGTGCGAGCGCGTTCCCTTGTTCGCCGCGCAGGCGCTCCCCGTTGCCACCAGCACGCCGCGCGCTTCCAGCGCGAATACCAGCCGCTCGGCGTCAAGCCCTGGAAAAGAAATGTGCAAATGGCTTGGCAAGCGGCGCTTCTCATAGCCAGAGATCACCGCGTCGGGAAAGGCATCTGCCAGTTTTTGCTGCAGGCCGTCGCGAAGACCCCGCAGGCGTTCGGCCTCATGCTTGCGGTGCTGTTCGGCCAGTTCCATAGCTTTTGCAAAGCCTATCACGCCGGCGACGTTTTCCGTGCCGCTACGCAGCCCGCGTTCTTGCCCGCCGCCTACGATCTGCGGCTGAAGGCGTACGTGGCTGGCCGCCCACAGCACCGCGACCTGCTTTGGCCCATAGACTTTCCCGGCATTGAGCGTGAGAAGATCGAGGCCAAGGCGCGCCACGTGAATGTCGATCTGGCCGGCACCTTGCGAGGCGTCGCTGTGAAGATAGATCGGCGTCGTGTCACCGGCAAGCAGGCGGCGTTCGCGCTCGGCTTTTACCACCGCCGCGATATCGCGGAGCGGTTGCACCGTTCCCACTTCGTTGTTGGCCAGCGCAATGCTCACCAGCCGCGTGTCGGGCCGGATAGCCTTTTTCACCGCGTCGCCGGAGATAAAACCGCGCTTGTCGCTCTCTACCAGGGTGCAGCCTTGCTTTGCCGCCGCCTTTAGCACCGAATGGTGCTCGATATTGGCCGTTACTACGTGGCCGCCGATACTGTTAAATGCCAGGTTGACCGACTCGGTCGCGCCGGCCGTTATTACCAGCTCGTCACCCTTCGCGCCTATCGTGCCGGCCAGGCGGTGTTTCGCGTCCTCATACGCACGGCGAACGGCAATCGCGGGCGCGTACGGGCTTGAAGGATTGTAGAATAATTCGGAAAAATACGGCTGCATCGCCAAAAATACACGCTCGTTAAGAGGCGTGGCGGCCGCGTGGTCAAGATATATCACCTCGTCGTTCATCACTTATACAAGTATAGCAAGTTACGCCAATTTTTGGCCGGTGCGCGGGTCACGGCCATACACGCTCCGCGCGACCTGTTCGTAGTACACCGTCGTTGCGGCCAGCAGGTTTTTTAGCTCGTCGCCGCCAATGAACGAGTAGCGCGCGCCTTCTTGCACTTTTAGTATGCCGTTTTCGTGCACCTCGTAGCGGATGGTCTGGCGTTCGAGTTTGCCATTTTTACCTTTGAATTCCTCGTGCCAAATCCAAGTTTTGGCATCCAGGCAAAAGAACTCGCGGCGGTGTCCGACCGGCACTTCGCCAAACAGCTTGGCGCCAATTTCGCTTTCCAGCTGGATAAGCTCACGCTCGGTCAGTTTTTTAAGCGGCCGTTTTTTGGGCATTTTCAAATCGGGCGAGACGGCCTGCTCACCGACGATGAGACCAAGGGCTTTTTTCAGTACGTTACTCATAGCGTGCTCCTACGCGGCTAGTCCGAAATCGTCCTGGTTACCGGTTTGTAGCTGCTGAGGAGGAGTCGTTTCTTCCCAGTAGGCAAACTCATTAGCCGTGGTAAATTCGTGCTCCCACAGGGCAAAGTCTTCTATCGCATCGGCAGCCAGCTCTTGCTCCCAAAGGCGGAAGTGGTCGAGCTTTTCGCCAATCACCCCAATTTGTTCATGCATCATTATTGGGCGCTGACGTTCGCGGATCGCTTGGCGGGCCGCTTCTTCGCGCCGGCGCGCCTCTTCCAGATTGTAGAGGTCGGGCCGCCCTTCGTGAAGAAAAAACTCCGTACCATCACGAAGCTCATCCGGCCGGGGGGTTGACTGCGAATTGCGGTTTGTGAGAGATTCCTGCATGGTAGTAAAAATCCAATTATTAACGTTGGTTGGTTTTTACTGTTTATTTCAGAGTGCAAATAATGCTTGGGCATTTGCGGTGGTAATGGCCGAGATTTCCTCAAGGGAGACACCGCGTAGCTGCGCGTGATGCTCGGCAATTTTCCTCACAAATGCTGGCTCATTCACTTTACCACGAAGTGGCGCAGGCGTCAAGAATGGTGCATCGGTCTCAAAAAGCATATGGTTTACCGGGATAGCAGCGAACATTTCGCGCTGCTTTTCGTCTTTCGTGAAGGTGCTAATGCCATTCACGCCAATATACAGGCCGCGTTTTAGCCCTTCTTCCAGATTTTTCTGGTTATCGGTAAAACTGTGCAGTTCGCCGCGGATGCCATGAAAATTGTCAAAAACCGGCCAAAAATCATCGAACGCTTCGCGCACATGGAAAATGACGGGCAAATTGTGCTTCAAAGCCAGGTCAACCTGCTCTTCCAGGGCTTTTATCTGCGTTTCGCGCGGGCTGTGCGTGTAAAAATAATCGAGGCCGATTTCACCGATGGCGACGAGTTTGCTGTGTTCGCCAGCACGGGTGGCGGCGCGCGGGGCAGCGCCCTCGTCGAGTCGAACTTGTTCGCGAGACGAAGGGGCGGACGCGCCGACAGGACCCGTGGACAGCGACCTACGTGACAATTCCGAAGGAATTGGTAACGACGGGAGCGGCGAAAGCAGCCCCTCTAGCCGATCCCACCCATCCTTCGTGTCATGCGGATGTACGCCGATAGACGCGAAAACGTTGCTGTGTTTTGCCGCGAATTCCACCGCTTCGCGCGAACTTTGCTCGCTCGTTCCCACGCAAATCAGCTTTTCCACCCCCATTTCACGTGCCCTTTTCAACGTCTCCGCTTGATCGAGCGGGTAAGAAGCCTCGTGAATATGGCAATGCGTGTCGGTGAGCATTATTTTTGCCCGGCAGCCCTCGCGGCACGCGGATCAGGCGTGTGGTTGTAGATTTTCGGAAAGAGGCCGCCCTCTTTTTCAAGCGGGACGATCACGCCGCTGCCAAAGGTTTTCTGAATCGCTTCGGCGGTGCCTGGCAAAAACGGCACGAGCATGTCGCTCACCTGCAGTAGCGTCGCCACGGCGTGGCCCAGCACATCACCCAGGTGCGCCTCGGCCTCGGGGTCGGTCTCGCGCTTTTTTGCGATCTCCCAGGGCTTGACGTTCTCAAGGTATTGGTTGAGCGCGCGCACAGTAATCCACGTTTCATCGATAGCGCGGTCAAAGCGCAGCTGTTCCATCGCCTGTCGGTAGGGCTGCATGTCGTGCTCGCCGCGCGGCGCATCACCAATGACGCCGCTTTGGTAGCGGGTAATCATGCTGGCGACGCGCTGCACGAGGTTGCCGAGGTCGTTGCCAAGCTCGTTATTGTACGCATTTTCCAGCTTTTCCCAGGTGAAATCGCCGTCGTCCTGGGTAGGAATATGGCGCGAGAAGAAATAGCGGAAGGTATCGAGCCCATACTCGTCGATAATTTTGTTCGGGTCGACCACGTTGCCGACGGTTTTGCTCATTTTGGCGCCGCCCACGTTCACGAAGCCGTGCGCCAGCAGTTTTTTCGGCAGCGGCAGCTCAAGGCCTAGCAGCATGGCCGGCCAAATACCCGCGTGGAAGCGCAAAATATCCTTGCCGATCACCTGCACGTCGGCCGGCCAGTATTCCTGCCAGCCCGCGCGGTCCGGGTAGCCCAGCACGGTAATGTAATTCGCCAGCGCGTCGATCCACACGTACATGATTTGCTCTGGGTCGCCGGGCACCGGCACGCCCCAGGTGAGGCTCTTTTTCGGGCGCGAGATGCTGACGTCTTGCAGGCCGTCTTTTATCAGCTCTAGGAATTCTTTTTTGCGGAATTCCGGCACGATTTGCATGCGGTTCGTCTCGATCGCCTCGCGGATTTTTTCGGTAAAGGCACTGGTACGCAGGAAGTAGTTTTCCTCGCTTACTTTCTCGTACGGCGTTTGGTGGTCGGGGCAGGTGCCGCCTGTTTCAGCGACTTCTTTCTCGGTAAAGAACGCCTCGTGGCCCATGCAGTACCAACCTTCGTATTTGTCTTTGTAAATATAGGGCTGCAGCTTTTGCCAGATGTACTGCACGGCGCCACGGTGGTGCGGCTCGGTCGTGCGGATGAAATCGGTGTACTGCGCGCCGACTTTTTTCATGAGGCTTTCAAAGTTGACGTAGGTTTGGTCGGTGTAGGCTTGCGGCGTCAGATTTTGCTCGGCAGCTTTGGCGGCGATTTTGTTGCCGTGCTCGTCGGTGCCTACCTGAAAGCGTACCTCGCGGCCGTTTTGTTTTTGGTAGCGGGTCCAGATGTCGGCCAACAGGTAGTCAAGCGCGTTGCCGATGTGCGGCGTGCCGTTGACGTACGGAATTGCGGTGGTGATGTATAAATTTTTACCCATAGTTCCTCTTTAGTGTAACAGATTGACGTAAAGCTAAAAAGCAGGCTCACCCTGCCCGGTCATCATTGCGACGATAGCGAAACGGCCATCAAAGCTGCGGGCGCCGGCCTTGAACTGGCTGTGAGAGTAGTAGTTTTCGTCTTCAGCCGTATCAACGGGCGAAAATTCCATGTGCCTAGGGAGCACGCCCGCCGCAAGCAGCTGCTCGCGGATAATCTCGTGCAACCCCTTGCCGCCCTTGGCACGGATGGGGTACGTTGCCTTGCCAACGGCCGGGCTCACCCAAACCTTCAGGTTTTCCGGGTTGGTCTCAAATCCTTTTTCTAAATATTCCACGCTGGCTCTCGCGCCGTCGATTTCCGCGCTATGCCGTCCAACGTGCGACACCATAAGAATCTGCTGTTTTTCGTCGTGGAGTATCAGCCCGGCGCAATCGGCCAGCGGCAGAAACAGCGCGTGGCCAGGCTTTGTTACCACCAGCGCGTCGGCAGCCGTGTTTGATTTTGGCGCGAAGATCCCCTCACCTTTTTGTGCTTCGCCCGCCTTGCTATAACGCGCGAAGTGCTCGGCATCATCGTACGTCACCTGCACCAATGTGGCGTCCTCGGGATTTATGCCCGCCGCGTGTAAAAATGACAGGCGGTTTTGGAAAGTGTCTTCGTCGTCGTCGAGGCCAAACTTCATGTTGCCATCGTCCACCGAGGAGACGGCAGCGATAACGGCTTCGTTAAAAATGGCCGGTTGGTCGGTTTTTATCATTTCAGCGCCCTCGCCAGCTGCGCCCATTCGCCAAGCGACAAGCTCTCGGCGCGTGCGTTCGGGTTAATATTTGCCGCGTTCAAGCGCGCCTCGGCCTGCTCTTTGGAAATGCCCAACCCGCCAGAAAGACTGCTGCGGAGCATTTTGCGCTTGGCAGAAAAACCGGCTTTGACCACGCGGAAAAATTCCTTTTCAGAGATGTCGGTCAAAAACGGAGTGTCCCGGGTTTTTAAAATCACCACTTCGCTATCTACTTTTGGTGGCGGCGTAAACAGCGCGGCCGGCACCACGTCGCCAAGCTCTACCTCGGCGAATACCTGCGCGCTGACGGCCAGAATGCTCATATCGCCCGGTTCGGCGGCGAGGCGCTCGGCAACTTCCTTTTGCACCAGCAGCACGGCAATCTCCGGCTTGCTTTTGGCAGTCATCAGCAGCTGAA
>CBIMUR010000017.1:0-8578 GCA_966247155.1 uncultured bacterium | reverse complement strand
GTCGCACAATATATCTTTTACGACATTAATACTATAGACAATAGATGATTGCTAGTACGTCTTCGTAACGGTCATTTTTACGTTATGATGCCTGCGACAGGGTATTTCCACCGTGTAACGTCATATGCTCGCCAACAACGATATACCATTCATACTTTGCGTGTCATAGTGCTCATTGCTATGCGTTCTCAGTATTCTGAGAGACCGGGATGCGTAAAGCGCGTTGTGAAATTTTTCATAATCGTAAAGTTTTCCACACATATGCTGATACATTTGACTTTTTGTTTTTCTATATGTTCGTATATGTTTTTGACTTTTCTGTCATTTATATTTTCATATTTGTTATTGCCCTGCTCCCTCTCTTCCCTCGCTCTCCTGCTCTATTTGCTTTTTGCGTATTTTTATATCGTAATATATTTTTCTGTCATTACAGCAAATACGAACAAAAATAGAACATAGCCAGAAGAGCGGGAGAGTATGGGCTCTTCCCTAACGGTAAAAGGCTTCGCCGCTTACCCGGACATCAAGGTACTTTGGCTTGCGGTGATGCGCGTTCAGCCAGCGCACTGCCCTGGCCATGTCTTCAATCTGCTCGCCCGGCTGCCGGTCGATCGACAGCTTTACGGGGTACCCTACCCCATCGAGCCGCAGCGCAACCTGGCGCGTCGTGCCGCGGGGGATAATGACTTGGTTGACGGTGTAGCCTTGTTTTTTTGAAAGCCCGACCGCCTGGCCCACGAAACTCAGGAACCGGTTGCTGGCAACGGCCTGGCCGGTCTCTACCTGAACGCCGCTCTTGTCAACGATCTGCACGGAGGGCGCGGCGTAATAGTTACGCGAAAACGCCGTGCCGGAGCCGTCGACGTACTGCTGGCGGCCATTAATGCTCCAGCCGGCGATAGGGCAGCGCATCGTCACGGTAAAAGCGGTCTTGCCAAACCCGGCCGAGCCGTCGACGCGGATGGTGGCGACTTCCGGGGTTTTGGATTGCAAATAGTCGCGCAGCTTTTCTTCGTTGAGCATGAAACGGAGCCGCTCGAGAGGCTGCGACGACAGGTACGCCTGGATGGCAGTGGCATACGATTGGTCGAGTTTATTAGCCGGGGAGCCCGCCAGTTTTACCACCGGGTCGGCCGTAAACTGCGACACCAGCCCGTACAGGGCAAGCGCGCCCATGATAACCAGCAGCAGCACGGCACCGATGTGCCGTCGTTGGCGCGTGAGCTCGTGTGCCTGGACACGCGGCGATTTGATTTGCGCGTTTGCCTCGCCCGGAGCGGTGATGCGCGACGACGCGCTGCCGGTAATAGTGCGGTTACGCCGAAACGTGTACCGCTCCTCAAGATCGTTCTCGCTGACGCGTTCGTGCGACGGCTCGGGAGCCTGGCGGCGGCGCGGCTGGTTTTTTGGTTTTTTAGAAAATAGTGCCATACGTTACTAGTGGTATTGTAACAAACTTACGGTTATTTTGCTGCCGTCAGTATCATATCGGCCATCTGGGCGGCGGCGTGGGGCTTGGCGAATTCGTGAAACGCCGCGCCTAGCTCGCGGAGGCGCGCGGGGTTGGCCAGCAGCGTCGAAAGCGTATCAACGAGCAGCTGCGGGTTGGCGTCGAGCTCGTGCTCGTCGATAACCTCAACGGCACCGCTTTCGGCGTAGGCGGCGGCGTTTTTCAGCTGGTGGCCGCCGGTGAGGTAGCCGTTCGGAATAAGGACCGTGGGTTTTGCCAGCGCGGCAAGCTCTAGTATGGTGGTCGCGCCGGCGCGGGTTACGACCACGTCGGCCGCGCCCAGCATCTCGGCCATGCCGCTGCTCACGAACGCGTGCAGCTGATAGCGTGGGTCGTCTTGCGGCGTCGCGCGGAGCAGCTGGTCATACTGGTCGTTGCCCGAAATAAGGATGAGCGACGCCACGTCAAGCAGGCTGGCCAGACGCTTTGCCACCGCGTCGTTGATGCGCCGCGCGCCCAAGCCGCCGCCAGTCACGACCACGAGCGGGCGCCTCGGGTCAAAGCCCAGCTGCTTTTTCACCTCACGGCGCTTTTCCTCGCCCATTGGCGCGAACTGCTCGCCAATAGGAATGCCCACGTACTGCGAAATGGCCGCCGGATACGGATAAAACTTCAGCGGCGCGCCGGTAGCGATGCTCGTTGCCCACTTGGCCAGCACGCGGTTGGTCAGGCCAGGATGCGCGTCGGAATCGTGGATAACCAGCGGGATTTTCAGCAGCTTTGCCGCCAACCCCACGGGCAAACAGACAAAACCGCCCTTGGTAAACACCACGTCGGGCCGCCACAAAAGCAGCTTGAAGAGGCTCTGCACCAGGCCGCACAGAACCAAAAACGCGTCGCGGATATTCGGCCCCACTATGGTGACCGGCCGCAACAGCTGGCGCCATAGTGGCAAGTTGTTGTAACGGCGCAGCTTGCCGGAGAACACCGTTTCTACCCGCACCTCGCCGCCGAACTGTTTCATAATGCCGCGGGCCTGCGGCGCGAATTTACGGTCGCACCAAAAACGGATCTCCGCCGACGGCTCGCGCTTTCTAAGCTCGCGTAGTACCGCGGCTACCGGCGTAACGTGGCCGCCCGAGCCCCCGCCGACTGCCAGGATTTTCATACTTTTTCTCCTTGTTTAATGAACCGTGCACGGTGTAGCGCGACAGCTGGAACGCCAGCCCCAGCGCCCCGGCGATAAATACCATGCTCGTGCCGCCAAAGCTCAGCAGCGGCAGCGTGATGCCAGTCAGCGGAAACACCCCTATCATGGCCGCTACATTCAATATAACATGCGAGGCCAGCCAGCCGAACACGCCAGCCACGGCCAGTTTCATCCACGGCTCTGGCAAGTGGTCGGTCACCTTCAAAAGCCGTAGCAGCAGCGCCGTAAACAGCAGCAAAATGACCGTCAGCCCCACGAAACCGAACGTCTCGCCCATAATCGCGAACACCGAGTCGTTGATAGCCTCCGGCAGATACCCCGTCGCCTGCACGCTGTTGCCGATCCCCACGCCCAGCAGCCCGCCGCTGCCGATGGCGATTTTGGCGTGCGTGATATGGTAGTTCGACGCGTCCATCTGCCCCGCCGCGCTGTCGCCCTGCAGGAAGGTCGTCACGCGCTCGATACGGTGCGGCGCGATGATAATCATGGCCACGCCCAGCACCAGCGCGCAGCCCAGCAGCGCCACGCCGATTTTCTTGCTAGTGCCGCCCACTATCAGCATGGCGGCAACCACGCCGATCATGGAGATACCCGTCCCCATGTCTTTTTGCAGCACGATCACGAAAAATATCGCCACCAACATCAGCGCGCCCAGCGGGATCAGCGTTTTATGCAGGTCGTTTATCAGCCCTTGCTTCATGCGCATGCCAAGGAAACCGGCCACGAATAGCAGCAGCCCGAACTTCAAAAGCTCTGCTGGCTGCAGGCTGCCCAGCGCGCCCAGCTCAAACCAACGGCAGGCACCCAGGCTGCACTGCGCCACGTCCGAGTGAAGAATATTGCCGAAGAAAAACAACGCCGCGCAGGCGCCCAGCCCAAGCAGCAGTATCTTCCCGGCGTGCTTTCTCACGAAACTGAACGGCACCGTGGCCAGCGCAATAAACGAGACGAACGCCAGCAGCAAGCTTATCATCTGCTTGACGAAGAAATACGTGCTCGTGTAATAGTCGGTACCGTAGGCGTTGTTGAGCACGTTTGCGCGCTGCGGGCCAATGGCATACATGATAACCAGTCCCAGTAGCATCAGCAGCGCCGTAAACAGCGCGATCTGATAGTCTGGCCGGTGCCGGCGTACCACCGCCTGGGCTACCGCGCCGCTGGCCCGCGCCCCCGCCCTGCGCGCCGCCTGCATCATACGATATGGCCCCCGGCGAGCGCCAGCAATATTCCCATGAAGCCCGCCACGCAGCCAATCACCCAAAAGCGCATCGTAACTTTCGTTTCAGGCCAGCCTTTTGCCTCTAGGTGGTGATGGACCGGCGCCGAGAGAAATACTTTCCGGTGGAACAGTTTTTTGCTAAGAATTTGGATGGAGCTCGAGCCCGCTTCAACCACGAAGATAATCCCGATAATCGGCAGCAAAAACAGCGTGTTCGTCAGCATTGCCACTACACCCAAGGAGGTACCGAACGCGAAACTCCCCACGTCGCCCATGAAAAACCTGGCCGGGTAGATATTGAACCACAAGTAGCTAAGCAGCGCGCCCACCACCGTGAAACAAAAGCCCGAAATCAGCATGTGCTCTTGCAGCAGCGAGATCACGCCGAACGCCCCGAAACTTATCGCCAGCAGCCCGCCCGCCAGGCCGTCGAGGCCATCGCTGATATTGACCGCGTTGCTCGTGGCTACTACCGCCAGCACGAAAAGCGGCACGATCCACCAGCCCAGTACCAGGTCGCCGAGAAACGGCAAATGCACGCTGTTGTACCCCAGCTTTACGAAGAAAAACCAGCCTAGCGCCAGTGCCAGTGCCGTAATCATGGTGAATTTCAGGCTCGAGCGCAGCCCGGCCACGCCCAGCCCCTGTCCCCGGATATTAATAACGTCGTCAAGCAGCCCCACCGCCCCGCCGCCAACCAGCGCGGCCAGCGGCAGCCACGTTTCGGCGCGGTCGAGGTTGAAAAAATACGTCACTACCGTAATGGAAACCAGGCCGATCACCCCGGCCATCGTGGGAATGTTACGCTTGAACTTGTCGGCGTGCAGCTTATTAAACACCTGCAGCTTCTCGCCAGTCGTGCTGTTGGTGCGCTGCTTTTTCCAAAATTTATAGCGGTACGCGGCAAACGTATACACGGGCGTCAGCACCATCGCTAGCAAAAACGCGCCGACGCTCAGCAAAAACGTGCCGGTCATTTCGTGGGTAAGTTCAAGTATTGTCATGGTTATCCTTTCGGTTGGAGCTTCAAATAATCAATCATCCAGTTGGAAATATCGGTAAAAATCGGCATGGCGTCTTTGTTTCCCTGCAGGTTCATGCCTTTGCCAGATACCTGCACCATTATGACATACTTCGGCCCCGCCGCGCTGCTGCCATCGCCGCCAAAGCCCAGGTAGGTCCCTACCGTTTGGTTGTCGACATACTTGCCGTTCTCGATGGTTTGCGAGGTGCCGGTCTTGCCGCCGATGTAGTAACCTTTTTTGTCGTTGCCAGCGTAAAACGCGCCGCGGGCGTCGTGGACCATCTTGCGGATATCATTGGACGTGCCCGGCTTGATGACGTTTTTCCTCGCTGGCTTTGGCGCGGCCGGCTCGAACTCCCCGCTGCCATCGTCGACAGACCCCGCCAGCACCGTGGGCGTGTGGTAAGTGCCCCCGTTTATGATAGTGCTGAAGGCGCCGCACACCTGCACCATCGTCACGTCGAGCCCCTGGCCAAACGACATGTTCGAGTAGCGCACCGCGCCGCCGTCCACGTCGGTCGGCGGTATCACGATACCCTTGGCCTCGTTGGCCAGCTCTATGCCCGTCAGCTCCCCCAGTCCGAACTTATCGTGGAAATAATGGTACATGGTGTCGCGTGCCTCGCGCGTAATGTGGCTGCCGTCGCCCAGCCGCTGCGCCACCGTTACGAAACCGGTGTTGAGCGAGTAGTTCAGCGCGTGCTGGAAGGTAATATTGCCGGTTTGCCCCTTGGTCGCGTTGGTGATGGTGCGGTCTTCGACTTTTATGTAATCGGTGTTGTTGTACGTTGAAGTCGGCCGCACGGCGCCCTTGTCCAGCCCGACCGTCATCGTCAGCGTCTTCACGTCGGAGCCTGGCTCGTACGGCGCGCTGATGGTGTCGTTGTTAAACACGGAGGCGTCGGTCACGTGCTCGTAGTCGGCCGGGTTATAGGTGGGAAAATTGGCCATGGCAAGCACCTTGCCGCTTTGCGGGTCCATCACCATCACGCTGCCCTGCGGCATCTCCGGCGTGTGCAGCCGTGATTTTATCTCTCTCAGGCCTTTGGCGAGCGCCTTTTCGGTATACGCCTGCACGTTGCGGTCAAGCGTCATGACGATGTTCTCGCCGTTTTTGGCCGGCCGGTTGATATTTTTGTCGCCGATAGTCAGCGGCACATTACTCACGTCGGTCACCGATTGCAGCAGGCCATCCGTGCCGGTCAGCCGGTCGTTCAGCGCGCCCTCAATACCGTACTGGCCAACGCCCGCACTGTTCACGAAGCCCAGCGTCTGCGCCGCCAGCTTGCCTTCCGGGTCCACCCGCTGGCTCTCCTCTTGGAAGCCAAGCCCGCGGATGTTTTCTTTTTTCATCATCTCGGCTTGCTTGCGGGTGACTCTCGTGGCCAGTATTTGGTAGCGGGATTCTTTTTTCGCCAGCAGCGCATCGAGGTGTGGCCGCGCGTTGCCCCCCGCCACGCGGTGGATCAGGTCGATCAGTTTTTGCGGCTCGGTGACAACTTTCGGGTCGGCAAATACTGTATATACCGTTTCGTTCAGCACCATTTTTACCGGCCGGCCGCCATCCATCGCGTAGATTTCGCCGCGTTTTGCCGGTATCACCAGCTGTTTCATCTGCTCGGCGTTGGCCAGGCCCACGTAATAATCATGCCGCACCACCTGCAAATAAAACAGCCGCACGATAAAAACCGCCATGATGATAAGCACCAAAATGGCGAGAGTTCGCGGACGGCTGCCTTTTCTCAAGTCTAGTTGCATAGGTTTTACTCGCTAACGTAGTCGGTATGGACGGGCTTGTCCATCGTCTTTGCCACGCTGGAGTTCTGTACGTTGTCAAGCGCGGTCAGGCGGGCATTCTCCACCTCAAGGTCGGTTTTTTCCTCTGTCAGTTCGGCGATTTTACTGTCGATTTTTTGCGCTTCGTAGTCATAGCTCGTCGCACGGGTTGCCTGGGTCAAGTATATCAAACCGAGCACCGTAATCATAAGGGCAACAAGCACCGTATGAGTCACAGGGCCAAGTTTCACGGGCGACGCGAAGCGGGTAGTGTTTTGGTTGCGGTTCCAGCTACCGGCGCGACGAGAGCTAAACTGTTGCGTACGTTGATATGACATTTATTTCTTCTTTTATGTTTGTTTTTAGGCTTGGTAGCGCGCCAGGTTTTCCCGGCGCGCCAATTTTTGTTATTTGAAACGGACGGTCACTTGTGTTTCGACCGACGCGTTCTGTACGGGAATGTGGACTGGCATGTGGTGGTATGCCCTCCTTCCTTCTTTTTGTTTTATTTTTTCACTGCGACGCGGAGCTTGGCGCTGCGCGACCGCGGATTGTGAACGTCGTAAATGTCACCCGCAAGCGGTTTTTTGGTCAGAATCTCGAGTTCGGCTTCGTACCCGGCGTTTTTCTGCTCGGCAAAATACCGTTTGACCAGCCGGTCCTCCAGGCTGTGGAAACTGATAATCCCTGCCCTTCCGCCTTGTTTCAAAAGCTTGGGAAGCAACGGGAGCAGCTCTTCAACCTGCCGGAGCTCTTCATTGACCGCAATGCGGAGCGCTTGGAATGTACGCGTGGCCGGATGGATTTTTTTCCAGGGGCCGCGGTATTCTTTTTTGACCAGCTCGGCGAGCTCTTCCGTTTCATGGAATGGCCGGTTTTTGACGATTGCCTCAGCAATGCGCTTTGCAAAGCCGGCAGGCTCTTCGCCGTACTGCGTGATAATGCGCGTTAGCTCGTTTTTGCCTAAGGTATTCACCAGCGTCTCGGCTGATATCTCTTGGCGACGGTCCATGCGCATATCCAGCGGGCCGTTTTTTGTAAAGGAAAACCCTCGTTCACTCTGGTCGAGTTGTGGTGACGACACCCCCAAATCAACAAGTACGATACTAAACTGCCTCCCCTCTCCTACCAGCTGCCTCGCGGCGCTGACAAAATCGGTATGCAGCAGTCTTGCTCCTTTTTGGGCGAACTCGCTAAGATTCGCAATCGCGAAATCGTCACGGTCAACCAAAACGGAGTCAGCGTAGTTTTCAGTCTTTTCCAGTACGCGCCGGGCATGGCCGCCGTAACCAGCCGTCAGGTCGAGATAATTCTCGCCCGAATTTGGTCGTAGCAGTTCAAGCGTCGCGTCTAGTAAGACCGGAACATGTAAATGTGGTGGATGTTCTTTGATACTCATCGGTAATTCCATTATATTATATGTTCGAGATATTGACGCCGTATCCGGGTCAATATTTCTCCCAGGTAATGGAATTATCGCTCGAGATCACCTATCTGGCAGCAGGAGTTGTTTGTTTTTTGGTGTGTTTGTTTTTGTATAAGTGTCCGTAAGCGCTTTTTTAGAATTACTGTGTAACTCATATGGCGCTACGGTTGAGAGACTTATGTGTGAGGTGGAGTTTTTTTGGGAGGTGTTGTGTTTAGAGTAAGGTGCTACGGCGTTTTTTATGTGGTGCCGCACGTCCACTGTCCTACTGCCAGATAGGTGCCCTCGAGGTATCCTTTTACTATCTGGCCCGAATTTTTAATGTACGAACGGCGAAAACAACCTACACGTCGGCGTCTGCCGGCAATATGCGCCAGTAAGCGCCCGCCCGCACCGCAACCAGTTCCCGGTCAATCCCAGCGTACTCAAGCAGATGCTGCTCGATCGTCACCCGGCCTTGTTTCTGGTCGAGA
>CBIMUR010000016.1:0-8711 GCA_966247155.1 uncultured bacterium | reverse complement strand
CCACCACCACGTACGCCGACGGCAAAGAAGACAAAGGGTTCTTAAAGCTCATTGCGCCTGGCATCTTCCTCGTGCTGTTTTACATTATGATCGTGACGTTCGGCAACCAGATGCTTACCAGTATTACCGAGGAGAAGGAAAACCGCGTCATCGAGATGATCCTTACAACTATCAAGCCGACCACGCTGCTGCTTGGTAAGCTGTTTTCGCTAGTAGCGCTGGCGTTCATTCAGTTGCTGGTCATTCTCGTGCCGGTGGTGGCCGGGTATTTCTTGTTTAAAAGCAACTTGTCGCTGCCAAACCTCGACCTTGCCAATATTCCGCTCGACCCGTACGCCATTAGCATGGGCGCGGCCATTTTCGTCGTCAGCTTCCTCATGTTTACCGGCATCCTCATGACGCTTGGTGCCGCTATGCCTACCGCAAAGGAGGCGAGCAGTTTCTTCGGCGCGGTCATGGCCTTTACGTTTGGTCCGCTGTATGCCGCGCCACTGTTTATCTCTTCGCCGGATTCGCTCCTTGTGCAGATACTCAGTTATTTCCCGCTGACCTCACCGATTCCGCTGCTGCTACGCAACGCCGTTGGCAACCTACAACCCGTGCCAGCACTAATATCCATCTCTTTGCTCCTCGTTACGGCTGTCGTTGTTATCAGCGTCGGCGTGCGCATTTTCCGCTTTGGCGCGCTGGAATATAGCCGTAAATTGAGTGTGAAGGAAGTCATCGGGCGCAAGAGCTAAGAATGCGTAGTTAGCGCCGAGCTGTCTTCGCGATACCAAATCTTCAGAAACATCTGCAGCCCGAGCGTAAAGCGACGCCGGGGCCCGAATTTACGCCCGGCGCGAAGCCGTTTCTGAAGATTTCGGTAGCGTGGAAGACGCGAAGGGGTGACCCTACAATACCGTAATAAACGTAAAAAGCACCAACGTAACGACAGCCAGCGTCGCGACGGCGAGGCTCATCTTGTTCGGCTCGTAATCTACCTTGGCCGCCTTTTTCGGCGTTGGTTTTGCGGTTTTCTTTGTCATGTCCATAGTGTAGCGCGGTGGTGGCCTTCCGGCAATATACACAAGCGTTATGTAACAAAGAGTTATTTGACCAAATGTACTAGAAAATGTATAGTAAAACTATGGAAACGGCCACAAAACCTATCGGTTGCGTGCAGGCGGCCACCGACATCCTAGGCGACAAATGGACGCCACACCTTTTACGCTACTTCACGAATGAAAAAACAGTCCGGTTTTGCCAACTCCAAGAGCTGACCGGCGGCATCAACCCGCGGACGCTCTCCGCGCGGCTCAGCCACCTCGAAGAAGCCGGCGTAATCGAACGTCTCACCACTGCCACGAGCAGCCGCTGCGAGTACCAACTGACACAAAAAGGCCGTGACCTCATGCCCGTTTTATACGGCATGCAGCAGTGGAGCGAAAAGTACGCTTCTAACGACAATTAAGACTCGCTTCAGAAAAAGTGAGTACAGTAAGGAGTGTAATATGAGAGTTTTATTGATTGAAGATGAACACAAGATCGCACGGGCGCTGAAAAAAGCGCTTGAGCAAGAAAGCTACGCCGTCGACGTCGCCTATGACGGCGACGAAGGCTACGCCATGGCCACGACCGAGCCGTACGACCTGATGATTATCGACCGCATGCTGCCCGGTGAATACAGCGGCCTCGCCATCGTAAAAGCCGTTCGCGACGCCAAAATCCACACGCCAATCTTGCTGCTGACCGCGCTCGGCAGCGTGAAAGACCGCACCGACGGCCTGGACAGCGGCGCCGACGATTACCTCGTAAAGCCGTTCGCGCTCGAAGAACTACTGGCTCGTGCCCGCGCGCTGCTGCGCCGGCCAAAAGAAGTCCAGTCTACCGTGCTGACGGCGGGCGACTTAACGCTCGATACGGTTAACTTCGAGGTCAAGCGCGCTGGCAAAACCATCCAGCTGACCGGGAAAGAATTCGCGCTGCTTGAATACCTGCTGCGCAACCAAGGCCGGCCACTCCCCAAAGAGCTGATTATCGCGCACGTGTGGGACTACGACGCCGACATTCTGCCCAACACCGTCGAGGTATACATAAAATACCTGCGCACGAAGGTTGACCAGCCGTTCAAAACGCCGCTCATCCACACCGTCCGCGGCTTTGGCTACAAGCTCCAAGCGGGTGAGTAACGCCTGTGTTTCACTCCGCCACGCTGAAACTCACCGCCTGGTACCTTACCATCCTGGTGGCCGTCAGCCTGGTGTTTAGTGTCATTATTTACTCGACGGCATCACGCGAAGTCGGCGTGCGGATCGGCGACATCCGCAGCTCGCCGGACTTTACCATACCGCTAGACGGCATCGCGTTCCGCAATTTCCGCGAAACCCAGGTGCACGTAGCCGAAGCGAACCTGCTGGGCTCGCTGGTAGTCAGCAATCTTGTCATTTGGCTGGCGGGCGGAATAGGCAGCTACTACTTGGCGCGGCGGACGCTGCGGCCAATAGAGGAGGCGCATGAGGCGCAGTCGCGCTTTACCAGCGATGCCAGCCATGAGCTACGCACGCCGCTGGCCAGCATGAAAACCGAGCTGGAAGTCGCCTTGCGCGACCCTCACCTCAAGAAGGAGGAGATGCATGAACTGCTGGTCAGCAACCTGGAAGAGGTCGACAAGCTCACGAAATTATCCCAGAACTTGCTCCAGCTGTCGCGGCTGGAGCACGACGATATCCAACTGGAGAGGGTCGTGCTTGGCGATAGTATCGCCCGCGCGGCCAGTCAGCACGGCGCGGAAGGCAGGCGGATCAAGGTTGCCGACGCTGACAAACCTTACGCGGTGCTGGCCAACAAAGCCAGCGTCGAGGAGCTCGTGACTATCCTGCTGGACAACGCGCTCAAATACAGCCCCGCGGGCACGCCGGTCCATGTCACGCTGGTAAAGCGACGGAGCATGGCCGGTTTCACTATCAGCAACGAGGGCAAGGGCATCCCGCCCGAATCGCTGCCCTACATTTTTGACCGTTTTTACCGCGCCGACACATCGCGCACCGGCGGCGACAAGCGCAGCTACGGCCTAGGGCTGTCGCTTGCTAAAAAACTAGTAGAGCTCAACAGCGGCGAGCTCACCGCCAGCAGCGGGAAAAACCAGATCACGACCTTTCGCGTGTTACTTCCAAATTTCAGAAACAGCCCAGCGAAAAACCAATAGCCGCGCTGTACTTTACGCAACGTTGCCGGATCTTCAGAATTGCCTCAGCCTCTTCGTCCATACTAGAAGCCACAGGGAAGAAGCAGAAAGCAGATCCCGTCTAAATGACAAAGGAGGGGTACAAATATGAACACCACCAAAACCATTTACATCAGCAAAAAAGGCTTGAAGGAACTGAAACGGGAAATTTCGCGGCTGGAGCGCGACAGGAAGAACGCCTACGCGCAGCTGCGCGAGCTTGACAAAACTGACAGCCGCGACGAGCGCTACGCCCGGATAGAGCACCTGGCCACCATTGAGGTAATCGAAAGCGAACTGGCAGACAAAAAGGCGGCGCTGGCCAACGCAAAGCTGTTCCCGCGCAAACGTGACGCCCTGAAGGTGGCGATCGGCTCGGCCGTGGACTTACTGGATACCCAGGGGCGGATTATCCGCTACACGCTGGTTGAAAGCTTTGAAGCCAACCCAAGCGATGGCCGTATCTCCATTGAGAGCCCCTTGGGCAAAAGCCTCCTCGGCAAGCAAATCCAAGACGTCGTGGAGTGGAGCGCGGGCCTGCGCACCAACCGCTTGAAACTCGTGGGCATCGGCTAGCATGTACCACACCATGCAAGGCGGGACTGTATTGTCTCGCCTTTTTTGGTACAATAGCACTAATGCTTCGCCGTATAAAAACCGTCCGCAACCGCATGAAAAACCGACGCACGCCAAAAAGCACCGGCGCGGTTGTCATCACCGATAAAACCGGCGTTCTCACCAAGAGCCAGCCGGTAGTTGGCGGCACATGGCAGCCGCCCGAAGCAAAGGCCAGCCTCGCGGAAATTGCCGTGCAGGCTGTCGACCCGGCGGCCGGCGACCCGCTGGATGCGGCGCTTGCCGCCTTCGCGGAAGGGAAGGGCTACCGCGCATCGCCCTACCAACCATGTCACAGTCTGCCTTTCGACCAGGCGACCGGCATGAGCGGCAACTTATGGCACCGTGGCAGCGAATATCTTCTAGCGGCAAAGGGTGCGCCCGAGTGGGTGCTGGAACGCAGCGACCTCACGGAAAGCGAGCGTGAGCGCGCCGACATGCAAGCCCGCAAACTGGCCGCCAAAGGCTACCGCGTCATCGCCCTGGCGCACCGCACACTTTAGCGCCCCATCAAGGCCTTCAACGACGCGACAAAGCAAGAAAAGATGGAATTCGACGGCCTACTTGCCATCAACGACATACCAAAGCCGGAAGCCCGGCGGGCTATTACAGCGGCCTTGTCGGCCGGCACCGCCGTCTACCTTATCACCGGCGACCAGTTCGAAACCGCTTTTCAGCTGGGATACGAGCTTGGCATAGTGCGCACGCGCAGCCAAGTGTTCGACGCACGCCGCCTCGACGTCATGAGCGACGAAGACCTCGAAAAAGCTATCAACAAAACCAGGATATTCGCGCGTGCCGCGCCCGAACACAAACAGCGCATCGTCGCGCTGCTGAAAAAACACGGCTCCATGCTACAACTATCTGCCTTGACCGAACTGCCGAAAGGCAACCGCAAGCGGCCAATCCGTTGAACGCCCGGCCGCCCCGTGGTATAATCCTCTAGAAGTAATGGGCCGTCGCCAAGTGGTAAGGCACCAGGTTTTGGTCCTGGCATTCGGGGGTTCGAATCCCTCCGGCCCAGCCAAGTTGAAATTATCACATTTTTTAGCTCAAAATGACCCCCTTCACCTCTGTTGTTTGGGTCATTTTTTGTGGTTTGGACTTTCATTTTCCCTCCTCCATGATTTTTTGCGTTAGTAAAACTTTTTCTGCTACTACCTCTGTAAAGTTAGTGTATTGAACATCGATTACTCCTTCCTTAACGGCTAGCTGTTTGAACAATTTGGATATGATTATGCGCTTCTGTTCGGGTGACTTCTTACAATAAAGCTCGGCAGCCTTCTGTGACAGTTCAAGGAGTGCAAGCGTGTGCTCAAGCTGTAGGGCGGCAGATTGGTCTAGCTTCTCAAGCCGCTCATTAAGCGCTTTCCGCTCCTCGGCAAAACGAGCGTGTTTTTCTTGGTACTTCGTTGATGAAATATCACCAGCCAGCTTGTCATCGTAGAGGCTGTCATCCATACGATTAACCCTTTCTAGTTGGGCTTGAATGGAAGCAATCAGCTTTTCGCGGTTCTCTGTTGCATCTTTCTGCTCATTACGGATTGCATCGGCTACCCATTGGATAATCTCTTGCGAAGGACAAACCAATTTTTCGAGTAAGTCAATAACCATTTGCTCAAGCTGGTCTTCGCGTAGCATTTTACCAGCCTTACAAGCCTCGGTAGTACGCTTACAGACACCATAGTATCGTCCTTTTTGAAGCTGCCATGTAACGAGTTTATCGCAGTGCTCACACCGTATAAGTCCTTTGAATACGGGATTGTGTTTTGCAAGCTCGCGTGGCCTCTTACCGTGCTTCTTCTGCTGCACGGCTTCAAACAGTTTTTTACTAATAATTGGTTGCTGTGCGCCAGGATATTCTTTTCCATTAAAACGATTGATACCTATATAGAATGGATTAGAAAGCATCTTCTCTACATAACTCTTGCCGTAAGGACGGCCCTTACGAGTGCGGATACCCATCAGGGACATTTCCTTAGTAATGGACAAAATAGACTGGCTTGGCTCAAGATATTTCTTAAAAACTCGCTGCACTAAAGCCCTGGTATCGGGATTTGGTACATGAATGCGCTTGCCATTTTCCGTAATCGTCATGTAGCCAGGCGGAGGGACGGCAGGCAACCAACCCTGGGCGAGTTTTTCAGCCCAGCCTTTCATTGCCTCTTCTCGTAAGTTGTCGGTGTACTTTTTTGCAACCGACAAATGGATATTCCACATAAACTTCACGTCTGATTTGGCGTTCTTATGCAGCAGTAAGTTTTCTTTGACAGCATGTAGACGGCGGTTTTCGTTCTTTTCAAGCCACTCGTCGATTGCAACGGCGTCACGAAAATTACGTGTAAAACGATCCGTTTTTTCAACTGCTAGATGATAAATTTTGTGTTTACTGATATAAGTAAGTAATTCGTGGAATATTTTACGGCTCTGCTCTTTAGAGGCTGTTTCAGCTATCTTGAAGACTTCTACAACTTCAAGCCCTTGTTTGTCGCAATATCCTTGCAGCAGCTTAAGCTGGGAGTCTAAAGAGTATCCCTCATCTTCCTGTGACTTGCTAGAAACCCGAGCTAATATAACAGCGCGTTTTTGATGCTCCACCTCAACACTCCTCCGGCATATCTGGTTCTGAATAAGCTAGGGTTTTAAAGTAAGATATGAGAGATTCGCCAACCTCGAGGGCTTCATCATATGAAACTTGGCGCTTTTGTTCGTTCTCTATAATGAGACGTAGTGCCTCAATTTCATCTGCGTTTTGTTGTATACCCTCAATTTGCATATTTTAATTATCCTTACAAGGATAATTATACTATCCTAGCTAGGATAGTTGCAAGGGTTTTATGCATTGAATTTATATATACAACAGAGGTGATGAGTTATACTAAAAATATGAGCCATAATACGCCCTCCGGGTCGGACATAATTGCCAATCCATTCTATGCCGTGAACATCAGCGAGCATCTATTTAACGCTCCTGAACCACGAGTAAGCGAAGAGGATTGGGTTATCCTTAATGCAAATCTTGCAAAAGACATTGGCAACAAAGCGTGGCTAGAAGAATTCTTAGATATAATGTCTCAATCACACTCAGAATACAATGGACACGACATAATCAACCCAACGCTCGTTGTAACGCTATCCGGTAAGCTACGCGGTAAGCATGACACCCTAGTAAGTCGCGATGAATGGGTAGCTGCAAATGACAAGTTAATAGAAGAGGCTGGTGCGGCTCGGTGGCTCCAAAACTTGCTGATCGTATTAACTTCTGACGAAAAATAAAAGGGTATTACGAAATACCCTTTTTGTATATCTACTCAATCTGTATTTTATATGAATTATTTCTCCTTACTATATAAATACTTTATACTAGAGATATGCCTAATACCCACTACTCCCTTAACTCTAAACAACTAGGCATTCTACAACTACTCTATCGCTTTCGTTTCGGAACCACTGAACTCATTGCTCAAGCATTAGCTATAAAAACTAAAAATAAAATGAATGAAAGATTGAAAATATTACTTGACCAGGAATACATAGGACGTAACTATGAACCTGAATATCGTTTGCTTCGTAAACATGCAACGTACTATTTATTGCCAAAAGGTATAAAAGCATTGAAAGAGCATGACGACAAATGCGACAAAGCTGTGCTACACAATATCTACAAGGATAAAACTGCTTCAAAGCAATTCATTGATCGTTGCCTAGCTACCTTTAAGACATACTGCGAGCTACGAACAAAACATGGTGATAATCTACGCTTCTTTACCAAGAGCCAGCTGAACCAATTTGAATATTTTCCAAAGCCTCTACCTGACGCTTACGCGCGAGTAAAGACGGCGCGTAGCGAAAAGCAATATTTTCTTGAAGTATTACACGGGCGGCCATTTTTTATCTCTGTTCGTAAACTGCGACATTACATTGCCTATGCTGATAGTGGGGAATGGGAAGACACCGGCACCCACCTCCCGACAGTTGTATTATTGTGCGATAGTGACACTTTGAAAAAAAGGCTGGATAAGCAACTTGAAAAACTTGGCTATGACATAGACCCCGATGAATTGCAATTTCTAACGACAACAAGGCTTGCTGAAATCATATAGGGCAGTTTTGCGTCGTACCCAGGACACACCGGCTATTCGCGGTTACTCTCGACAATCTCGCACCAATTCACCCGGCCAAGTCCGATGCCAAGTAAATCACTCCACACCGAGCTTTGGCCACCGCGACAGGCTGCATCATCCCTGACAGTATTCTCAAGCTGCTGCGCGCGTTCATTTACCGTCTCGAACGACTTTATAATGCGTTGCAATACCTCATATGAATGCTGTTCATCCGTAAGCCACAAATTCACCATCCATGTCTCTCGGTTTGTCCATCCGTTATACGTTTTGTAATCAATCATAGAAATCTCCTTAAAAACTAAAACCTCGGAAGCCAGCCAAGCCAACTTCCGAGGTATACTAAAAGAACGAGTGAACTAATATTCACTCGCCAACAAAACGGTCAAGACCCGCTGACAGTCCAAATCCAGCGGGTCTTTTCCATACCGTAAATCCTGGTCATAGTAATCTATCTTCCAGAATACCTTTTCACCGTACCAAACCAGTGAACCGAAATCATGCTCACCGTAGGGGTCGTTGTCTTCCGTAAACCTATCGAAATCCCTGACAGCCTGCATTAAGCCCATTGTGTCTGGCATCTCTTGTACTCCACGCGTCATAAAGACGTTGAATGGTGAAAAACGACGAAACTTGTCATTTAGTGCTGCGATCTTTTCAGCTCGCTCAATGTCTGTATCCATGTATACCTCCTTCAGGCAAATAACTTATCTTCTGAACGGTTCGACCTCCCGCTCACGGCCGGGGCAAGGGGTCAAGCGGGCGCGTCA
>CBIMUR010000015.1:0-8893 GCA_966247155.1 uncultured bacterium | reverse complement strand
GCTTCTTTTTTGCCGTATACTGCTTATGTATGCTGAAATACTACGTAAAGCGGAGCGGTGGAGAGGATTATCAGCCGGTAGCGGCGCGGCCGCACAGCGACGTGTGGGTGCATGGCGACGCGGTGGGTGAGACCGACCTGCGTGAGCTTTCGCACGCCTACGGGATGGACTACAATATCCTGCGCGATGTCATGGACCTTCAGGAGCTGCCCCGCGCCGAGCAGCAAGATGGCGGCCTCTACGTTTTCGTGCGGACGGCGAAGCGCGGTAAGCACGGCCTAGTGGTCACGACGCCGCTGTTGCTGGTGGTGAAGGGAACGGTGTTTGCCAGCCTATCGCCTGAAATGCTGGCCGACCGCAAACTTACCACGCCGGCCGCCGCGTCGCAGCAGGCGCCGGATACGATAGGGTTGCTGCTTGGGACATTTGCTGCCGTGGTAAGCGAATATGAAAGCCTCATGCAGCGTACGGCGCGCTACATTCACGATACCGGCCGCCGACTGCGCACGCACGAGGTCACCAACGACGATTTCGTGCAGTTCGTCACGGTAGAGGACAACCTTAACGACTACAAGGCCAACCTGAACGGTATGCTGGTGGTTGCCCAGCGCCTGAAGGAAACGCTGGAAGGCAGCCACGACATGGAAGCGGTCGAGGACATACTATTATATATACGCCAGCTGCTGGTGGCGATCGACAGCCATAACCAAAGCATCACCAGCATCCGCAACGCCTACGGCACCATTGCCAATAACGTGCTGAACCAACGCATGAAAACCCTCACCGTGCTTACGGTACTGATCGCGCTGCCAAACGTGTTCTTTGGCATGTATGGCATGAACGTGGCGCTGCCGTTCCAAGACCAGCCGTGGGTATATGCCGGTATCACGACGTTTAGCGTGATTGTCATTATTCTTGTGTTCGTGATTGCCAGAAAACGCGGCATTTTTTAGCCGGAAACTGCGTAAAAACCGCTTTCATTGTTACTATTACTACGTAAAGATCCTTGTCACAACCCCTTAGATTCTTTATAGTAAAGTCATAAGCGCCTTCAAGCAGGCGATATGCTTGACGTGTGTATGGCGCGTTTGCTATTCTCTTTTATGTGCCTTGCGCCAAAACAAGTAAAATCTCATTTTAAAGGTCGAAGCGCGCGGGGCTGCACATAGTACAAGGAGTACAAACTCACATGCCAATAGCCGTCGAATTTGTGTCTACCAGGCGCAAAAAGATTGCAGTGGATGTGGTGCCTGCCGAATGGCAACTGTATATCGCACATTAGAACCCTATGGTTCATCCAAAAAACAAAACACCCCAAGGCACCGGGGTGTTTTTTGTATGCTGCTTGCTCGTTACTTTTCGTCTTTTGGCAATTCCTCGCCAACGGCTTTCAGGGCGTTTTCTACGGCCTTGTCGAGTTTTTCCTCGCTGTTCCATACGTCGCCCTTTATTTCCTGGCCGTTCAGGAAGATGCTGGGCGTGCCGGTAACGCCGGCTTTTTTACCAAGCTCCAGGTCGAAGCTGATTTTTTTGTTGACGCGCGAACTCGTCATGTCTTTCTTGAACGTGTCCGTGTTGAGCCCAAGCTCACGGGCGTAACTGACGAAATAATCGGTCCGCTGCTGCGGGTTCAGGCTTTTCCAGCTGTCCTGGCCTTCGTAAAGCTTATTATGCATTTGCCAGTATTTCCCCTGCAGGCCGGCAGCTTCGGCTGCTGCCGCGGCCGCCTTGGCGTTCGGGTGGAGCGTTGTGAGCGGGAAGTTGCGGAAGACGAACGCCAGCTGGCCTTCGTATTTTTCCGACACGTTTTTCAGTTTGGGGTAGACGCTGCCACAGCCCGGGCACTGGTAGTCGCCGTATTCGATCAAGGTGACCTTGCTGTCTTTCTTGCCGAATATATGGTCGGCGATATTACCCGACTCCGCGCGGGCCGGCTGCTTGCTTAGCACGTTGATATCGGCGACCGACACGCTGTCTTTCTTTGAAAAATACACCAATCCGGCCAATACGACGACGCAAACGGCCGCAAAGATAATCCATGCTTTTTTACTCACCTAAAACTCCTTATGATTACTATACATAGTGTAGGGGAAAAGTGGTGGCGGGGCAAGCGGAATACGGTACAATGAAGGGGATATGATGATCGTTATGATTCTGCTTCTGGCCGTTATCTTCATTTTTTTGGTAGCATGCGCCGCCATTATTCCCCGGCCGGCAGCGATCGGCGCGTTCGAGCTGGAGCGCCGGCGCAAGGCGGGCGACAATACGGCGCTAGAGATACTACGCCGGGAAGAACTGCTGACGCTGGTGCTGTCGTTGCAGCGCGCGCTGGCGGCGCTGTTTTTGGTGCTGTTCGTGGCCGTGGCCGTGGCGGCGCTTGGCTGGCTGCTAGGTATTCTCTTTTCCGTGCTTGTGGCGCTGGAGTACGGCAGAGTGGCGCGTGCGGGCGTGGTGGCGCAAAAATCGCAGCAGCTCTACGAGCAGCACGAGCCGGCGCTGCTGGCATTCATTGAAAAGCACCGGCAAATTTTCCAGCTTCTCCGCAGCGTCTCGCCGCAAAAACGGCCGGTGCCGCGGCTGGAGTCACGCGAAGAGCTGGAGCACCTGGTGGCCGGCGCGGGAACGCTGCTTTCTCCCGAAGAAAAAAAGCTGGTGTTACACGGCCTTGCGTTTGGCGCGCGCAAAGTCGGCGAAATCATGACGCCGCGCAGCGCGATGGACACGATCGACAAGAAGGAACTACTCGGTCCGCTGGTGCTCGACGGCTTGCACAAAACCGGCCATAGCCGTTTCCCGGTTACCGACGGCGACGCCGACCATATCGTGGGCGTCTTGCACGTACAAGATTTGCTGACGCTTGACACCAAACGCTCGGTCACCGCTGAAAAAGCCATGGAGCCACGCGTGTTTTATATCCGCGAAGACCACGACCTGCGGCGCGCGCTGGCGGCATTCCTGCGGACGCGCCACCATCTTTTCGTGGTGGTCAACGAATTCCGCGAGACGGTAGGAATCATCACGCTGGAAGACGTGATAGAGGCGCTTTTGGGTCAAAAAATCGTCGACGAATTCGATGCGTACGATGATTTGCGCAGAGTGGCTGGCAAAAACCCGCGCGCCAACAACCAGCCCGAAAAGCACGAAGACGTCTAATGTAGCGTTATCAGGGGTAAAGTGGTAAAATAAACGTAATATGACATGGCGAGTTGATAACGACAATGATCAACGGGTCGGCTAACAGCCCGGCGCGCTCTTAGCTATCGACCCTTCTCAGCCATACCTATCAAGCTAACAAGGAATTTTTTATGACACGAACTTTAGCACGAGACCTGGCCGGCAAGGTGGGCGAAACCGCAACTATCAGGGGCTGGCTGCACAAGAAGCGCCTGCTGGGCGGCCTTAACTTTATCACCGTCCGCGACCGCAGCGGCGTTACCCAGAGCCTGATTGACAACAAGGAAGAGCTTGAGAAACTGCGCGGCATGCAGATAGGCACGGTAGTGGCTCTTACCGGCACCGTAGTGGCTGACGACCGCGCGCCGGGCGGTGCCGAGCTGCACGACGTGGCGGTAGAGGTGGAAGTGCCGGTCACCGACGAGCCGCCAATCGAGGTCGACAAGCCCATCAGCCACAAATCCGAAAACCTGGACACGTTGTTCGAATACCGCGTCCTGAACGTTCGCAACCTCCAAGAGCAGAAAATATTCAAGATCCGCGGCGACCTAACCTATTATTTGCGCGAGTTCCTGCGTGGGCGCGAATTCGTGGAAATCGACACGCCGAAGCTGTTGGCCGAGCCGACCGAAGGCGGCGCGGAAGTCTTCAAGATGGATTATTTCGGCAAAGTCGCCACCTTGGCGCAAAGCCCGCAGTTTTACAAGCAAATCATGGTGGGCGCGTTCGAGCGCGTGTTCGAGATTGGCCATAGTTACCGCGCCGAGCCCAGCGCCACAACCCGCCACCTGACCGAGCTGACCATGCTCGACGTGGAGATGGGGTTCGTTGAAAACCACGATGAGGTTCTTGACCTTGTCGGCGAAATGACGCAGTACACGCTAAAACGCGTGTACGACGAACACGCCGATGACCTGAAATCGCTTAACGCACCAACGCTGGTACTGCCCGAAGATGGCAAAGTACCGCGCTTTACTATTGCCGAAATCCATGAAATGTACACCAAGGCAACGAAAACCGACACCACGCAGGAGAAAGACCTGATTCCGGACGAAGAGCGCTGGATCAGCGACTACGCGCGCAAGCAGCTTGGCAGCGACCTGGTATACGCTGTCAGCTTCCCGGCCGAGGCGGGCAAGTTCTACCACAAGTTCAAAGACGACGGTACGGTGGCCTGGGGCGACCTTTTGTTCCGCGGCCTCGAGATATCCACCGTGCCGCTGCGCGAAAACAACTACGAAAAAATGATCGAGCAAATGGAGGCGGCAGGGCTTGACATTACGCACGAAGGCTTCAAGTACTATCTGCAGGCGTTCAAATACGGTCTCCCGCAACATGGCGGATGCGGCTTTGGCGTCGACCGCCTGGTGCAAAAAACCATCGGCCTGGCCAACGTGAAGGAGGCCACGCTCTTTCCGCGCGACATCAACCGGCTCACTCCTTAGCGCAGTATGTTTTCTTCCCGGTTCCTTGTATTATAGTAGGTATATGAGAAAAACCTTCGCGGCAAAACTTCCAGGGCGCCAGGCAATCATCGCTATCAGCGTAATACTGGCCGTCGCCGTGATTGTCGTTCTAGGTTTTCTTAACGAGAAAAAACAACAGGCAGACATGGCGCCAAAGAGGGAATCGGCCTACGCCAACGTTTTAAAAGACAGCCTGAGCGTCTACTACGCGCGCTACCAAAAATATCCTGAAAGCTACCCGGCGCTGCTTGGCGACATGCAAAAAACGCCGGAAATCTACGGCGTAAGCGGTGAAGGCATGGCAGAGATGGCGGATATCGGGGGCGAGCTGGGCGAATTTTCATATACCGCAAAATCGGGCGGCAAAGGGTACGAATTCACCTATAAAAAATCGAGCGGCAGCACAATAACGGTCAAAAGCGAGTAAGCGTACATATTGCTATTGCTTTTTTGTCAAAATAGTGCTAAAGTATAAAACATTTGGTTATCCAACACAAACACGCCAAAATAACATGTAACGAATATCACTGCGAAAACCTGAAGGAAAGATTATAATTTTTCTTGTAAACGGTAACGCAGTGAAAGGAGAAATCCATGGATATGAACGTCCTGGTGACGCTACTGACGATCACGGTGATTCTGCTGTCGATCGTTATTATTGCGCTGCTGGCAGCGGAGACCGTCGTGCTGTTAAAGGTCAACCGGGAAGTAAAAAGCCTCGATGCCATTACGCACAATCTGGCATCGGCCACTGACTGGCTTTCACCGCTGAAGGTGGTGGGCGAAATCACTAAACTGTTTCGTAAGTAAAGGAGAAACTCTATGAATAAAATGGGTAAAGTAGTCGTCGCAGCCGCCGCAGGGTTTGTCGCAGGTATTCTGCTGGCACCAAAGAGCGGCAAGGAAACGCGCCAAGATATCAAGGTAAAGGCCACCGAAGCGAAGGGCAAGGCCAAAGAAAAAGCCCGTCAGGTAAAAGAAGCCGCACTGGAGGCCGGTGATACGGTAAAAGACAGCGCCGGCAAAATGGAAGCGGAAGCCCGCGGTATGGCCGCCAGCACGCGCGAATCGGCCGGTAAAGCCGTTCGCGAAGTCTCCCGCTTGAACGAAGAAGCGAAAGAACGCGGCAGCCGCGTCGCTAGCGAGGCCAAGCGTACCGCTGCCAAGGTGCAGAAAGACGCCGAAGGCCGGCTGAAGTAAACCACGGCCACCTGCGAATAAGAACGCCCCTGCAGGCGTTCTTATTTAATGCCGCGGCCGCCCGTTGCACGCGGTGCTATAATCGATGGAGAATGGCGAAAAACATCAAGCCCCTGGATGAATCTTTGCGCGCGCCGGAGATGTTGCCGCCGCGGGATGATTTAGCCAAGCTCTACGGCCAGCCGCTGCCGGACACGGCGAAAGAACCGGCCCAACCCGATGAGAAAAACGAACGCGTGGAGCTCCCCAGCTCTTCCCGGTTGACGATAGGCGCGGTTCTGGCCAACCTATTGGTGAGCGTCCCCTATGTGGCCAGTTTCGTATCTATAGCCGCGATATATGCCATAGGAGGCGAACCGCCGGCCGGCATTGGCGCGGCCGCAACGGGCAGGATTACGATAATGGCGCTGACGGTAACCGCGTTGCTGCCGTGGCTGTTTGCCTTGCGGCTGCTCGGCGGCCTGTTACGAGGGTATGAGATCAAGCCCTCCGTGTTCGTATCGTGGTACTTGTTCTTTATTTTCCCTGTCGTCGACATGAGCCTTGGCCTACGGGTGCGGGGATGGGCCGATTGGCTCATGCTTTCGGGCACGGTCGTCCTTAGCCAGGGGTACGTAGTGGTCGTGCTGCGCGCATTGGTTGCTAAAACCAAGAAGAGCGCTTATTCGCGCGTTGCAATCGCGACCGTTGCGCTTGCCGTAGTGGGCGCGGTGCTTATATGACGAGCGTTTCGCCGCCGATCCGCCTGTAGTCGGTGCCGGTTTTCTTGGCCATCATGCCCAGGTGGCTGTCGGCTACTTCTTTGCCAACGTCGGATAGCAGGGCGTCGTGGGTAGGAAAGGCAAACCGCGGTTTTATAACGGAGAGGAAATCCATCGCCTCGCCGATTTTCATCCAGGGCGCGCCGGCTGGCAGGGCGAGCGTATCGACATCCCGGCCGGGCAGGGTGAAGGAATCGCCCGGATAGTACAGCAGCTCGTTTACCAAGACGGCCAGGTTGGCGACGGGCGGGATGCTTTCGTGGATGGTGGCGTGTTTGCCACCGAAAAATTGCAGCGTGAACGCCCCGGCCTCTACTTTGTCGCCTGGTGCCACTGCCCGTGATGGCAGCGCCTCCAGCTTGGAAATGACGGCTTCGTGCCCAAGGATGACCACGCCCGGGTTTTTATCCACGATAGCCGCCAGCTGGTCGTGGTCTAGGTGGTCGAAATGCTCGTGCGTGACCACTACCACCGCCACGCCTTCCGGCGCGATGAAGTCCGGGCTCAGGCCGCCCGGGTCGACCACAAGCAACTGCCCGTCTTTTTCCACGGTAAAGCACGCGTGTTCGTATTTTGTCAGTTTCATGTTTCGTCCTCCTTTACCCATTTGTTAAACGCGGCGCGAAGCTTAGCAATCTTTGGCGCGATCACCACCGAGCAATAGCCGGCTTCCGGATTCTTGGCAAAATAATCCTGGTGTTCCGGCTCGGCAACGTAGTAGCTTTGCAGCGGCACGATTTCAGTCACGACAGGATTGTCCCATGCTTCTTCCGCCCGGGCCAGCGCCGCGTCGAAGTCCGTTTTTTGCTGCGCGTCGGCGTAGAACATCACCGAGCGGTACTGCCGCCCAACGTCGGCGCCCTGGCGGTTCAACGTGGTAGGGTCGTGGATAAGGAAGAAAATATCGAGGATGACTTCTTTAGGAATGACCGTATCGTCGAACGTGACCTGCACGACCTCTGCGAAGTTCGTTTCGCCGGTGGCTACCCGCTCGTAGCTCGGTTCGCCCTCGCCGCCCGCGTAGCCGCTTTCTACCCCTGTAACGCCCCGGATTTGCCGGTACGCCGCGTCCAGGCACCAAAAACATCCGCCTCCGAGCACATAACTGGTCATACTTCTATTATACGCTTTATAATAATGAGGTGGATAGTGAGGGGTTCAAAGAGCTGCTGCGCGAGAAGGGGCGCGAACTGTGGCGTGACATGCCATGGCGCAGTGACACGCGGCCGTATTACGTGCTGGTGAGCGAGCTGATGCTGCAGCAGACGCAGGTAGACAGGGTGATCCCAAAATTTGAGGCGTTCATAGCGCGGTTTCCTAACGAGGCAGCGCTGGCAAAGGCGAGCCTGGGAGAAGTGTTGGCACTGTGGAACGGGCTGGGGTATAACCGCCGGGCAAAGTACCTGCACGACGCGGCTAAGAAAATCATCACGGAATACGGCGGTACGTTCCCTGAGACGGAAGATGGCTTGCGCAGCCTGCCGGGCGTGGGGCCAGGGACTGCCGGCGCGATAGCAGCGTATGCGTTCAACCGCCCCGTCGTATTCATTGAGACCAACGTGCGGACGGTGTATTTCCACCATTTTTTCAAAGACGGGGACAAAGTTTCCGATGCTCAGCTGGCGGAACTCGTAGAGAAAACGCTCGACCATGAATACCCCCGTGAATTTTACTGGGCGCTGATGGATTACGGCACGTGGCTGAAGAAAAACGGCGCTGGCCGCGTTGCCCAAAGCCGTCACTACAAAAAGCAGTCAGCCTTAAAAGGGAGCGTCCGTGAAGTGCGCGGGCAGATAGTGCGGGTGCTGGCCGCTGGCGACAAGACGGGGACGGCGTTGCAAAAGAACGTTACCTACGACCACCGGTTTGGTCCGGCGCTTGCCGGGCTTAAACGCGACGGGCTGGTGATGGAGACGGACGGCAAACTTCATTTGACCAAATAGGCGGTTTCGTTAGATAATGGAGGGAATGAAGCGCTATCTTATCTTTGGCCTCCTTTGCGCGCTGGCAGCCGCGGGCACGCTGGCGTGGCGCGAAGTTTCGGTGCGCGCCGCCGAGGCCCCGCCCATGACCGAGGCGCATATTGCCCGGATCCGCAGCCACTGCATCGAGGCGCAGTCGCTGCTGAGCCAGCTGCACGCCAGCGACGCGCTGCTGCGTGTGAACAGGGGGCAGCTGTATGAGTCGATCTCTATCAAGCTGATGGCACCGTTTAACAGCCGGGTGGCGCTCAACCGGCTTGATGGCGCCGGGCTTGTCTCTGTGGCGACCGATTACGAGCGCCAGCTGACC
>CBIMUR010000014.1:0-8932 GCA_966247155.1 uncultured bacterium | reverse complement strand
ATTATCTCACTCTTAACGCGCCGGCAGCCGAGGCAATCCCAGGCCTTTACACTGCGCTGCAGCAGATGACGTACGGCGGGGTTATTTTCATTCTCACGACTATCGTCATCTTATCCGGCTTGGCGCTTTCGCCGGCGCTGGTAGGCCGTTTTCCCGGCTATCTAAAGCTGTTCGGCGGCCGCCGACAGGTGGCACGCAGCGTGCACTTTTTAGGCATGGTGGGTTTTTCGCTGTTCATTTTGGTGCACATTACCATGGCGCTGCTGTTCCATTTTTACGACAGTATCAAAAATATCACGCTTGGCAGGGAAGACGTGGATTTCGCGCTGGCGCTTACGCTATTTCTTGGCGCGCTGGTACTGCTGGCGGCCTTCAATGTGTGGATTACCTTCTTTACGCTGGGGAACCAGGTACGGTTACGGAAGATTTTGACTCGTTTTTACACTCCGGTCGTCCGCCTGTTGTTGGGCTGGATGAAGTCGCGCCAGCAGTATGCTAAAAAGGACATCTCGCCGTTTTTCCGGGTAAACGGTTACCCGCCGACTTCCGAAGAGTACGAAAAGCTGAAGGCGAACGGCTTTAAAGACTGGAAGCTGAAGGTGCACGGCCTGGTAGAGCGGCCGCTGGAGATGTCACTGCAAGATATTAAAGATTTGAAGAAGCAAGACCAGATTACCAAACACAACTGCATCCAGGGCTGGAGCGCCATCGCCGAGTGGGGCGGCTTGCCGATGTCTGATTTGCTGGAGCTATGCAAGCCCAAGGCAAATGCAAAATACGTCATTTTCCACTGTTACGACATAGACGACCAGGGCCGGCCGTTTTACGAAGGGCTGCGCCTGGAGGACATGCGCGACACGCAGACGATCTTAGCTTACGAGATGAACGGCCAGACGCTGCCTATCGAGCACGGCGCGCCGCTGCGGCTGCGCTGCGAAAAAAAGTGGGGCTACAAGATGGCGAAATATATCCGGTCGGTAGAATTCGTGGAGAGTTTTGAGCATATTGGCGAAGGGCGGGGCGGCTACCGCGAAGATACCGTATTCTTTGACTGGGAAGCCGCGATCTAATACTCATGAAACGGGAGGGTGGAAAGCGGACGCTGCGGCCTGGCGCCTACCTGGCGCTTTTGTTCGCTACTTTGGCGCTGGCCGTTAATTTTTGGGCGTGGTCGCTACTGAGTCCGCTCGGCACCCGCTATGCGGCAGAGCTTTCGCTGTCGCCGGGCGATTTGTCGCTGCTTTTGGCGATGCCCGTTGTCGTGGGGTCGCTTGGCCGGTTGCTGCTGGGCGCGGCTACCGACAGCTTCGGCGGCAAGAAAGTCTTCGCGGCGGCGTGCCTGCTGGCCGCTCTCTCCGTGTGCGGCCTCATGATGGCGGATACGTACCAGACGCTGCTCGTGGCGGCCATGCTGCTGGGCATTGGCGGGGCAACGTTCGTTATCGGGGTGCCCTTTATCAGCAGCTGGTTCCCGCCGGGAAAGCGCGGCCTGGCTATCGGACTGTACAGCATGGGCAATGCCGGAACGGCGGTTTCCGGCTTTCTTACGCCGACGCTGAGTGAAACGGCAGGCAGAAAATGGCTGTTCGGGCTGGTGGCCGTGCTGCTGGTAACGATGGCCATGATTTTCGTATTCAAGGTAAAAGAAGCGCCTGGTTGGCGCTCGCCGGCCGGAAGCGCCGCGAGGCGGTTTAGTATCGCTCTTCGCAGCCGCCTCACGTGGGATCTCGCGGCGGTGTATGCCATAGCTTTCGGGGCGTACGTGGCGTTCGGCGTTTACTTGCCGGTGCTGCTAAGCGTGGCCTACGGGCTTGACGTTACCGACGCGGCAGCGCGGGCGGCGGGCTTCGTGCTGATTGCTACCGTAGCGCGGCCGGTGGGCGGGTTTCTCAGCGATAAGTTTGGCGGCCGTTTGGTCATCAAGCTGGCGCTTTTCGGCGTGGCGGTCTCGGCTGCTTTCGTTGCTTTCCAGCCGGCGTTGCATATGGCGACGACCGCTGCCTACCTGTCGCTCGCCGCCCTGCTGGGCTGCTGTACCGGCGCGGTGCTTGCACTCATTGGCCGACTGGCTGAGCCGCGGGCGATGGGAAGTATCACCGGTATCGTGGGTACTATTGGCGGCCTGGGCGGGTTCTTTCCGCCGCTTGTCCTCGGCTTTACGTACCAGCAGAACCATTCGTACGCGGCCGCCTTATTCATGCTGTCGGCGAGCGCCCTGGTGGTTCTTGCGTACATTAGCCGGCGGTTCAAAAGCGGCACGTACAAAGACGCGCTTGGAAGAAAATAACGGGCGCGGGGCAGCAAACATGGGGTGGCCGTATAGGGAAAACGGCACGCGTTTGGTATAATACATGGGACGTATGGGTGGAACGCACCAGCGCCATCTGATTGTTTATGGAAAAATCTTTGAACTCTGAAGGGCAACGATTTGCCGACATGCTATTAAAGGCCGTAGCGCAAAATGACGCCACGGCCGCTGCTAACGGTGCCGAGCAGAAAGTGCACGTAACAGGGGCGGGCCGTACGCTCACCTTTGCCTACGAGCAGCTGCGTAACGCCGCCGAATACACCGAAGAGCACGTGCTGTTGCAGCATGCCATCCGCCGTTTTTACAAGCGGGCGTTCCTTTCGCGCGACACCAAGGTGGTGGCGAATGCCGGCGAAGAGCTGGTGATAGAGCTGACGCTGGCCGGCTATCTGCAAAACGACACCGTGCCGGTAGCGGTGATAGAGAAAATCAACGCGCTGGCCGTGCAGTATTTCGCAGCGGCGACCGGCAAAACCAGAGAGCAGTGGACGCTTGACGTTCTGGCGGTAGAAGTAGAGCAGCTGCTGAGCCGCGACCTCAAGCGCGTGGTCTTTTTGCAATTTGCCTACGACCACTTCCTGCAGACGGTCGACAAAGAAAAGCTGTTCGGCGGGCAGGTGGCCGACTACGAAATCGCGCTGTTCGTGGCCGTGCACCGCGCGCTGCTAAAATCCGACCCGGCGACCATCCGCCTGGGGCTGCTGCACCGCTACCAGCAGGCGCCCGGCTCTTCCGCGTACAAACAGACCAACGAAATGATCGACCGCGTGCTCGAATCTTCCACCGCCGACCGCCTGTACCGCCTGGTTAACCGCCGCGGCGCTACCCTGCGTATTTTGTGGCGGCTGATCGACGAACAGGAGAACGCCATACAGCTTTTGCAAAAGCGCGAGCAATTCCTTTCGACCTACGAAACGCAGATCGAAAGCGAGTACGAGCGCATCAATTCCCGTATCAACAAGGGTATTATCAAAAGCGTCATCTTCCTTATCATCACTAAGGTGCTGATAGGCGTGGCGGTAGAAGTGCCGTACGACTACGCGTTCCATGGTGAAATCATCTGGTTGCCGCTGGCGATCAACCTGCTGTTCCCGCCCATTTACATGGTGCTGCTGCGCTTTACCCTGCGTCTGCCGGGCGGTGCCAACAGCCGCGCGCTCACTGACAACGTGGACGAATTGCTGTACGGCGAAAACAAAGTAGTGGCCAAGTCGCAGCGCAGCACCAAAGGCTTCGGCCTGGCGTTCAACGTGGTGTACGCGCTGCTGTTCGTGCTTATTTTCGGCGGCGTGGGCTGGCTGCTGGTATCGTTCGGCTTCTCTATCCTTCACCTGCTTATTTTCTTCGTCTTCCTCTCTACGGCCAGCTTCCTGGGTTTCCGGCTTTCGCGCCAGATCCGCGAGCTCGAGGCGGTGGAAGGCCAGCAGGACGGCGTTTCCATGATCCGCGACTTCCTTTACATCCCGTTCGTCGTGGTCGGCCGCTGGATGAGCGAAAAATACGCGAAAGTCAACCTCGTGGCCATGATCCTCGACATGGTGATAGAGCTGCCGCTGAAAACGATTTTGCACCTTATTCGCCAATGGGGTACGTTTATCACCAGCAAAAAAGACGACCTCTAGACAAAATGGCCGTTTTTTGCTATATTTTTTAGAGTTACGGCAGTTTGCCGTGAGATTTGGGCCAGTAGCTCAGCTGGTTAGAGCACCTGCCTCTTAAGCAGGGTGTCGAGGGTTCGAGCCCCTCCTGGCCCTCCATGCAAAGAACGTCGACATTTTCGCTACCGGTCGGCGTTTTTTGTTTGGTCTGCTGCAAAAGAAAAAAGGCTTCAGTATACTGGTACAAAGATGGCAAAGAAACATTTTGAAACGTCTGTGGACCAATCTTTTATGAACACTATTTTTGGCGTCAGTAGGGCGGCATATACAGTTTTTATGGTGCCAGAGCACGACAGTAGTATTTATAAAGACGTAGCGACGCAGTTGCGCAATCAGCCGCAGCCTCTCCAGCTTTCGCTTAACCGGCAGGTTGCCGCGATTAAAAAGTCTGTTGTCCGCACCCGTTATCAACCGCGGGTACACCCTAAAGAGTTACTTGGATTCATGGGCGTATTGATGCAGTTTATGTCGTATTTGCCGAAACTGCATCCATATTGCATGACGCCATTTGCTGATACTGAGAAATTATATAAAGAAATTGTAAGGCAGGGTCAGAAAGCGCCGCTCAACTTTTCTGAACAGCTAAACATAGCGCTACGGCAAACAGAAGGGGATTTACCAGAGGCTCTGTGGCGATTGTTTATTACCTCGCGGTTGTATGCCCGTTGGTTTGATACGGATGTCATTATTGATATGCCTGACCTGACAAGAGATGAAATAATGCACCGCATGCAAGCATGGTCGCGCTCATTGGCCGCGTGTAAAGCATATGGCAGCTGTCCAGACCAAGATGTGAGTGGAGATACGTATTATTGCTGGACGCACGCGCTCGCGAAGGTTTTGTATAATGTGTTACCCGCGAGGCGCGCTCTGCTTGTTCGTCTTGAGGCGTATGCGCTGCACAATGGTACGAAGTTGAACCACGGGTTGGCACATAAATTTAAAGCGCAAAGGCTACCGAGCGATCACACAATTGCAGCTAACTATGGCAATGCGATAGGGGTAAGATGTGTTGAGAAAATGCGTGGCAAGTAGGCCGTAGGCCATTCTACCCCCACCCACTGGTAGTAATAGGGCGAGGGCCATTCCGATGTAATTGTACATACATATATTGTATGCTAAAATTTTAACGAAATTAGTCAACCGTAAGGTTCTATGCGTCAAGTAGATCATATTCCACCGTCAGTACCCCATTTTGAGGCGCCCAAAGAACAGTCACTTATTAAAACTGTGCGCGGAGTAGGGCGGGCGGCGTACACGCTTTTTAATGTTCCCCTGCACGATAGCAGCTTGTTTAATGACTTGGCTGTAATTTTAGCTGACGAGCCACCGCAGCCTACCCATGCCCCCATTGAAGATGAAGTAGAAACGATTGCTACTAGATCGGCTCGTCTTGTTGATGCGGACATTCGACCAACGATATCTGGCAAAGAACTTCTCGGCCATATGGGGGTGCTTATGCAGTTTACTTCTTATTTACCAGATGTAAGGCCATTTGCTCAGACGCCATTTCAACATATTGATGATCTGTATTCCCAGATTGTTGAGGAAGGTAAAGGTGCTCCGCTTGGTTTTGCAGATCAATTAGATTTAGCGCTTGAGCAGACAGCTGGAGATTTGCCCGAGGCTGTTTGGCGACTGTTTATAACGTCCAGACAGCATGCTCGTTGGTTTGACTCCAGCGTCATTACTGGCATGCCCGAACTGACGCGTGAAGAAAAGATGAACCGTATGTATGATTTTTCGCATGCAGTTGCTGCATGTAGATCTCACGAGGTATCACCTATCCAAGACACAGGTGGCGACACCTATTATGGCTGGACGCATGCGCTGGGGAGACTTGCTTTTGGCGCATTGGCAGAAAAACAAACAGGTCTTACGAAAATAGGCGGCAAAGCAATGCATAACGGCACTCGTTTAATGCATGAACTGGCACATAGGTTCAAGCCGCAAACGCTGCCGAGTGATCACACGGTCGCTGCAGCTTACGGAAATGCCGTGGGAGATGCTCTTGTGCAGATTATGCAGCCAGAGGCTTTGAATCGATCTTAGGCGTCATCAACCACTATAGCTCTTTATGTTTTACATGCATGGCCGCCGAGAGCGCTTTAGCACTTTGAGGAGTATATTGTTCATCGCGCTGCTGCTTGCCCTCCATGCAAAGAGCGCCGACATTCTCGCTACCGGTTAGCATCCGTTTTCATGACGTGACGACTGACGGTAGTTGATTATATTCTAAATATATGTTAAAATATACGTAATATGAATCACGAATATGCGGAGTATCCTGACACGGCTAACGAGCGCCCCAAGAGGGCTGCAATTGAGTATGTATTCTGTGAACACTCTCTAAAAAATCTGTCTAAGATTGTCGATGCGCTCATAGCATCAGACGGCGATATCATTGCCATTGAAAAGGTGAGGGAGGGTTCATTTGGGATGGGAACGGCCGAGGAAAAGGCCGACCTTTCTAGGCGAATGACCGAATTCCTATCGTCAGACAGCGACATAACAGAAACGGCTGCCCAATATTTCGGCACTGATGATCCCCTATTTACGAAACTTCTCGATGCCTTGAGGGGAAGTGATAAGCGTATCGTATTGATTGACATGGGAACGGACGACGAGGGTTACTTTCTTCGCGAGGCGTCACAGGAGTGTAGAGAGGCGTATAATCGAAAATTTAATGCACCGGTAGCTCACGATGACACATGGAAAGCTGAACTGTGGGAACTAGCAGATGAATACCAAATCGCTTCAGCCCGAGAATGTGAGTATCGTGAATTCGTGATGGGCGAACAGATTGAATCATTGGCACGTGATAATCCAGAATCAAAAATCACAGTTATGATGGGTGCCTCCCACACGCCTGTGAGTTATGGAAAAAATCGCCAGTTTGATGTGTCGCGTACATTTGTCCCCACTGATGAGGCTGCTGCTGCGTATGCTCCAATTGAGAAAATGCGTTTTGGCTCAAGTACATACACGCGCGCACTCCGATTAAACTTAAACAGGCTCGGGCTCTCTGTATTCGACGAAGATAATAAGCTAATTACGCCTGCCGTTGCCAGGGAGTTAGTGCGCTAGGCGGCAAAGCTGATATTTTTGAGGCCACACCATTTTGCTACAATAAGAACATGGACGGCCTTCAAGACAAACTTATAGAGCTCGAGAGAGGGTTTTGGGACGCCGCTGGCGGTGACGGTAGCTATTACGAGGAAAATTTTGCAAAAGACGGCATGATGGTGCTGCCGTTCGAGGGCGGCATGCTAAACAAAGCGCAAACCGTGGGGGCCGTGAGGCAGGCAGAAGCCTGGAGCGCTTTTGAAATTAACAAGCCGCAGCTTCTTGAAATCGCGGAAAATGAGGTGGCCTTGCTGTACGAGGCGAGCGGCAAACGTGCGAACGGGCAGGACTACCGCGCCCTCATCAGTAGCCTGTACCGCCGCCGCGTGGGCGGATGGGAGCTGGTTTTTCATCAGCAGACGCCGCTCGCGTAAAATGCTTGGCGGAAGACCCGTTTCTGCTAAGCTGGAAATATGGCCAAACGATACACCGACGAGCAAAACAAAAAATGGCGGGAAGGGCTGCCGAAAAAGATCGTCGCAGCGAAAGTGATTGCGAAATCCGACAGGGGCAACGTACTCCTGGTAAAACCGGACTACAAAGACGCATGGCAGCTGCCTGGCTATTATGAAGAATTTTGGGAGAGGTATGCCGCCGGTACAAACAACGCTTGAAACGTACGGCGCCATTTCGTTGCTAGCAAGCGTCATCCGCCACAATAGTACGACGTTCGATGCTGCCCGGCGCGAGAACGTGGCCGAGCATTCGTATTCGCTTGCCGTGCTGGGCGGCGCGCTTGCTGTCGAGCTGAACAAAACCGCCGCCGCGCCGCTGGACGTAGGGAAGGTGACGCAATTCGCCGTTCTCCACGATTTGCCCGAGGCACATATGGAAGAAGGCGACATTTCAGTGTACGCTGCGAAACGCCTGCTTGCGTCTAAAAAAGCGCTGGAAGAAAAAGCGGTAGAAAAGCTGGCGGGGCAGACGCGCGGCTACCCGTGGATCGCCGGGACGCTAAGGGAGTACGAGCGCCAGGAAGCGCCCGAAGCCCGGTTTGTCTACGCGCTTGATAAAATCGTCGTGCATATGAACGTCCTTCTCAGCGGCCGGCACCACGCAAGGCCGACGTTTGCAAAATACGAAGAGACCGAAAAGGTAGCGAAAAGCAAGATCGCCAGTGCCTACCCAGAGCTTTTGCCGCTGTTCGGCGAGCTTTGCCGGTTATTCCGCGAAACGCCGCATTTTTTTAGCGACCAGGCCGAGGTTTAAAGTAAGGACATGCTGCAATTTTTCGGTATTGTTTCCGGTCTGCTCGCCATTATTGGCAGTATCCCGTATATCCGCGATATTTTGAAAGGCACCACAAAGCCCGAGCGCGCGTCGTGGCTGATATGGGCGGTGCTGGGCTTCATCGCGTTTTTCTCGCAGCTTTCCAGCGGTGCCAGCGACTCGCTTTGGATGACCGGCATGCAAACGCTTGAGGTATGCGTTATTTTCATTTTAGCCGTGAAATTCGGCGTGGGCGGGCTAGTGCGGCGCGATATAGTAGCGCTGGCATGCGCGGGCGCGGGGTTGTTTTTGTGGTACTTTACCAACAATGCGGCCGCGGCGCTTTTTATCGTGATCGCCATCGATGCGGTAGGGGCGGCGCTTACTGTCTATAAAGCCTATAAAGACCCGGCCAGCGAAACCTTTAGCACGTGGCTGCTGGCCGGGATGTCCGGGGTTTTCGCCAGCCTGGCGGTGGGCAGGCTCGACTTTATTTTGCTGGCGTACCCCTTCTACATTTTCATCATCAACGTCGCGGTGTGTGCGGCAATGATTGCGGGCAGGCGCTGCGCCGTTCCGGCAGAAGTAGGAGAGATAAGCTAGCGGCTTGCAGCTGGCATTCCGCTCTTGC